>JBPCRW010000253.1:0-6263 GCA_050996405.1 Pyrinomonadaceae bacterium
CAATGAATCGTAACACGATGAACGGCAACGCGATGATGATAAACGCCAATTCGATGCCGTCGAATATGCAGATGAACGGGAACTCGAATATGTCGGAAATGTCGGATATGAAATCTTCGCCGAACGCCGCCGCTCAACCATTCGATTTGCAGTTTGTTGACACGATGTCAATGCACCACAAAAGCGCGGTTGATATGGCGAAAATTGCCGTCCAAAAGGCAAGCCGTCCCGAACTGAAGGCTTTCGCGCAGAAAATCATTGACGACCAAACACGCGAAATCGCGCAGATGAAAGATTGGCGCGAAAAATGGTTTGCGGGAAAGCCCGCCGCGATGAATATGGAAATGTCGGGAATGATGGATTCGATGAAAATGATGATGGAGGGCGGAATGAAGAAGATGGAAGCGGCGAAGGGCAAGGATTTCGACCTTCATTTTCTCGATATGATGACGCCGCACCACGCGGGCGCCGTTACGATGTCGAAAGAAGCGTTAACCAAAGCCGAACATCCTGAAATCAAGACGCTGGCAAATCAAATCATCAAATCGCAGGAAGCCGAAATCGCGCAAATGAATGCGTGGAAAACAGCGTGGAGTAAAAAATAACCGTCGAAGGAGCGGAGACTTGCTACAAAAAATCGAGTCTCCGTCAAAAACGATGTTAAATAGCTTTTTGTATTTAGAGTTAGAATGCGGATATGGGACATGAACACAATCACGCACCGGCAAATTACGGACGCGCTTTTGCAATTGGTATCGCGCTGAATTTAGGCTTTGTTATTCTGGAAGTCATTTACGGACGGCTGTCTAATTCGCTCGCGCTGGTCGCTGATGCCGGACACAATTTAAGCGATGTGCTTGGTCTTGCTCTGGCGTGGGGCGCGATGATTCTCGCACGCCGCAGCCCAACGCCGGAGCGCACTTACGGTTTTCGCGGGTCTTCGATTTTAGCCGCGCTCGTTAATGCGGCGGTTCTTCTCATCAGCGTCGGCGCGATTGCTTGGGAAGCAGTCAGCCGACTCAAAAATCCGAGTTCAGTTGAAGAAACAACCGTCATTTGGGTTGCCGCCATCGGCATTTTGATAAACGGCGGAACGGCATTGTTGTTTATGTCGGGACGCAAAGGCGATTTGAATATTCGCGGCGCGTTTGTCCATTTGGCTTCTGATGCCGTGATTACGTTCGGCGTAGTTCTAACGGGTGTTGCGATGCTTTACACAGGTTGGGTATGGCTTGACCCGATTGTTAGCTTAATCATTTCCGCGCTGATTACTTACGGCACTTGGGGCTTGCTTCGTGATTCGGTCAATCTTGCTCTCGACGCTGTGCCGGAAGGAATTGATATAAACGGTGTCAAAGAATATTTGGCAAATCTGCCGACGTGCGCCGATGTCCACGACCTTCACGTTTGGGGAATGTCTACGACCGAAACGGCTTTGACCGCGCACGTTGTTTTGGAAAAAGCGGCTTGCGACGATGCGCTGCTTGCCAAAACCGCGAACGAATTGCACGAAAAGTTTGGCATCGAACACACGACTTTGCAGATAGAGTTTGGCGACCCGTTGTATCCTTGTCGCTGTCGTCTAGTATAACCCCTAGATTTTTAGGCTTTATGTAAAGCGCAATCCAGCAAGTCATCGAACTGATTTTCTGAAGAATTATATGTTAAATGCAATCATCAAATGGTCTCTGCAAAATCGCCTGATAGTCGTGGCGTTTGCCGCACTACTTCTTGTTTGGGGAACTTACGTCGCGTATAACCTGCCGGTTGACGTTCTGCCCGACCTTAATAAACCCACCGTCACGATTATGACTGAAGCGGGCGGGCTTGCGCCGGAAGAAGTCGAAACGCTTGTTTCATTTCCGATTGAAACGGCGATGAACGGCGTTCCCGGAGTGTCGCGCGTGCGCTCGCAAAGCGGTATCGGGCTTTCGGTAATTTATGTCGAATTCGATTGGGGAACGGATGTTTATCGCAACCGCCAGCTGGTCGCCGAAAAACTCTCGCAAGCCAAAGAGCAATTGCCGCCGGACGTTCAGCCGACGCTCGCGCCGATTTCTTCGATTATGGGCGAGATTATGCTCGTCTCAGTTAAATCGAAATCGGGCAAAATTGACCCGCTCGACGTTCGCACGCTCGCCGATTGGACGATACGCCCGCGCCTTCTGACGATTCAAGGCGTGGCGCAAGTCATCAACATCGGCGGCGGAGTTAAGCAATATCAGGTTCTGGTCACGCCGGAAAAACTCAAGCAATTCGGCGTCACCATCGAAGAAGTTTCGAGCGCGCTCGAAAAATCGAACAGCAATTCGACGGGCGGTTTCGTGGACGCGCAATCGCAGGAATATCTGGTCAGAAATTTGGGCAGATTTTATTCGGTTGACGAATTAAAGAATACGGTCGTCGCTTATCGCAACAATACGGCGGTCAAGGTCGGCGATGTGGCAAACGTCGAGTTCGGCGCGAAAATCAAACGCGGCGATGCGGGTTCTAATGGAACGCCCGCCGTGATAATGTCAATTCAAAAACAGCCCGGCACTTCGACGCTCGAACTGACAGCCAAAGTTGACGACGCGCTTAAAGAGTTACAGGCGAGCCTTCCGGAAGACATTGAAATCAACGCCCATCTTTTCCGGCAGGCGAATTTTATCGAAACTTCTATTTCTAACGTCGTCGAAGCCTTGCGCGACGGCGGAATTTTAGTCGTCATCGTTTTGTTTTTGTTTCTGTTGAATTTCCGCACGACGTTTATCACTTTGACGGCTATCCCACTGTCGTTCGTCATTACGTTTCTGATTTTTCAGGCTTTCGGCGTTTCCATCAACACGATGACTTTGGGCGGTCTGGCGGTGGCAATCGGGGAACTTGTGGACGACGCGATTGTCGGCGTGGAAAATGTTTTTCGTCGCCTGCGCGAAAATCGGCGGCTTGAGCATCCGAAATCGGCTTTAACAGTGGTTTTTGAAGCGTCATTGGAAATTCGTTCGAGCATCGTCTTTGCGACATTCATCGTCGCGCTCGTCTTTATCCCGCTTTTCCTGCTGACGGGTGTCGAAGGCAAACTGCTCGCACCGCTCGGTTTGGCTTACATTACGTCGCTTGCCGCTTCGCTGCTCGTGAGCCTCACGGTAACGCCGGTGTTGGCTTATTACCTGCTGCCGCAAATGAAAGCGATGCACGAGGAAAAGGACGGCTTTTTAGTTCGTTTCTTGAAAAAATGGGACAAGAAATTACTGCATCACACATTGCCGCATCCGTGGCTCGTCATCGGCGGAGCGGCATTAATGTTTCTTATCACGGCGGCGACCTTGCCTTTTTTAGGCACGTCGTTTTTGCCCGAATTTAATGAAGGAACGCTGACGATTAACATTCAGGCGCAGCCCGGAACTTCTCTATCGGAATCGAGCCGCATCGGGCAAATCGCCGAAAAACTTCTTTTGCAAGTGCCGGAAGTTATCTCGACCGGCAGGCGAACGGGACGCGCCGAAATGGACGAACACGCCGAAGGCGTTCATTACACCGAGATTGACGTTGATTTGAAAAAAGAAGGGGCGCGACCACGCGAGGAAATCTTAAACGACATTCGGGAGAAACTTGCGGAGATTCCGGGCGTTTCGGTGAATGTCGGGCAGCCGATTTCGCATCGCATTGACCATCTGCAATCGGGCGTGACGGCGCAAATCGCCGTTAAACTTTTCGGCGACGATTTGGGAGTCTTGCGCACGAAGGCGGAGGAAATTCGCAACGTGATGACGGGCGTTGAAGGCGCGACCGACGTTTTCATTGAAAAACAGGTTTTGATTCCGCAGATTCGCTTTAATGTTGATAGAGCAAAGGCGGCGCAATACGGCTTGAACGCGGGAGAGATTACCGAAACTCTGGAAACGGCTTTAAACGGCAAAAAGGTTTCCGAAGCCGTCGAAGGGCAACGCCGCTTTGATGTCGTCGTCCGCTTTGCCGACGAAGCCAGAAACAATCTCGACGCTTTGCGAAACGTCACCGTTGACACGCCGCAAGGGACGCAAATTCCGGTTTCGGCGGTTGCCACGATTGAAACCTTGCCGGGTCCGAATCAAGCTCTGCGCGAAAACACGAAACGCCGCATCGTCATTCAATCTAACGTGGCGGGACGGGATTTAGGCTCGGTCGTCGGCGATATGCAAGACCGCATCAAAGCGCAGGTCAATCTTCCTGAAGGTTATTTTCTCGAATTCGGCGGGCAATTCGAGGCGCAGCAACGTTCGACGCGGATGCTTTCGATTCTAACAGTATTTTCGCTCGTGGCGATTTTCTTCATTCTGCTCAAAGCGTTGGGCGATTGGCGCAGCTCGTTGCAGGTGATGATAAACATTCCGCTCGCTTTAATCGGCGCGATTATCGCTCTGCTTTTGACGGGCGGCGTGTTTTCAATTGCAACTTTGGTCGGCTTTATCTCGCTCGTCGGCATCACGTCGCGCAACGGGATTATGATGATTTCGCATTATCTTCATTTAATGAAAGAAGAAGGCGAAGATTTCACCGAAGAAATGGTTGTGCGCGGCTCGCTCGAAAGATTAGTCCCGGTTTTGATGACCGCTTTGACCGCTGGTTTATCGCTGATTCCGCTCGTGATTGCCGCCGGACAGCCGGGCAAGGAGATTCTGCATCCGCTCGCGGTTGTCGTGCTGGGCGGTATTTTGACTTCCACTCTACTTGACCAAATCGTAACCCCAGCCGTGTTTTTTAAATTCGGCAGACCCGTCGCCGAGAAAATTATCGCCCAGCGCGAAGCCGAAAAAGCGGGACGCGAAGACGAGTGGGGCGAGGTGGAAAGCGAAGAACAACACGACCGGGACGTGCCGCCGTTTGGCGAGCGAATGCCGAATCCGGCAACGGGAACATAGAGTTTGATTTTTGGGAGACGCGGAAAGCTATGAGTATAAAAATGATTGGTATTCTCGTCGGAGTTTTCGGCTTGGGGTTGTTCGTCTGGCATATGGTCAAAGTGATAACTAACCAAGACTACGATAGTCAAGGCTTTATCACACATCAATGGTTATCGTTAATCGGCGGCTTGCTGATACTGCTCGGCACTGCCATTTACATCATCGGGCGAGAACGTAAAAAACGTAAGGCATAAAGTTTTTATCTTTTTGATTTGAGAGATGGATTTATGAGGCTGTTAATCTGTTTGCAAAATGTCGGTCTGTTTTTGTGGAATCTAGGCGTTCTCCTGTGCCTTTTAGGAACCAAAGCAACCGATAAAAAGCGCAAACGCCAGCCTAGCCAAATTTAATTTTATAACCGCGCGAGCGACGACGCGAAATTTAAGTTGAAGGTAAGTCGGCAGAGATAAGAATGACGAACACGATAGACAACATTTTGTGGATATGGTTTGCGCTGACTGCAATTTCCGTAGCTTACGTCGCTTGGGATTTATTTACCAGCACGCCAGAGATGAAAGTGATGAAGTGGGGCTGGATTCTGGTTACGCTTTACACCGGCATTTTCGGACTCATCGTTTATTGGTTTTCGTGCCGCGAACCCGCGCCCGGAACGCACGAAAAGTTTATCGCGCCGCTCTGGAAACAATCCGTCGGCTCGACGATTCATTGTATGGCTGTGGATGCAACGGGAATTATCGTTGCGGCGGCGATTACCAGTCTTTTGGGTCTGCCGATGGGCGTTGACGCGATTATTGAATATATCGCGGGCTTTGCCTTTGGGCTTTTTATCTTTCAAGCGCTCTTTATGAAAGATATGCTTGGCGGAAGTTATTGGGAAGCGGTTAAAAGCAGTTTTCTTCCCGAATGGCTTTCGATGAACGCGGTGATGGCGGGAATGATTCCCACTATGATTATCTTGATGACGCGCGATATGCGGGCGATGGAGCCAGGCAACGTCAGATTCTGGGGCATTATGTCGCTCGCATCCTTAGTCGGCGCGGTTCTGGCTTTTCCGGTCAATTATTGGCTCGTCTCTAAAAAACTAAAACACGGGATGGGAACCGAACGCTCTCTCGGCAAAGGCGGCGCGAAAACCGAAACTGACGGAAGCAAAAAAATCGCAAATCAGAAAGAAACGATGCCCGCCGCGCACGATATGACTGCGATGGGCAAAAAAAAGATGGACGGAATGAATATGGGCGGCAATGTTCCCGCCTCCAGCAAACTCGTTGTTACGCTTATCACTTTGGCGATGCTTGCTAGCGGCGGATTCTTAGCTGCGCGTTACGGAAACCTTTCAATGCGAGCGGGCGATATGGAGATGAAGCAAACGCCGAT
>JBPCRW010000262.1:0-17455 GCA_050996405.1 Pyrinomonadaceae bacterium
AAGCGTAAATTCAAAGACGAGCAAATTACACTCGCGCACGGCAGCGGCGGGAAAGCGATGCACGAACTTATCGAGAGCGTATTTCTCGAATATCTGAGAAATCCGCTACTAGAACTGCTCGAAGACCAAGCCGTTTTTGAAATCCCGACGGGAGCGAAACGACTCGCTTTTACAACCGATTCCTACGTCGTTGACCCGATATTTTTCCCCGGCGGCGACATCGGCGCATTATCAATTCACGGAACGGTGAATGATTTGGCGATGAGCGGGGCGCGTCCGCTTTATTTGTCCGCCGGATTTATCATCGAAGAAGGTTTTCCGGTTGAAGATCTGCGGCGCGTTTGCGTTTCGATGCAGAAAGCCGCCGTCGAAGCGAATGTGCAAATCGTGGCGGGCGACACGAAGGTCGTGCAAAAAGGCGGCGCGGACAAAATTTTTATTAACACTTCGGGCATTGGCATAATTGAAACCGAAGCGCAAATTTCGGCTTCACGCGCCGCCGCCGGCGACAAGGTTATCGTCAGCGGCACAATCGGCGACCACGGCACGACGATTATGATTGCGCGCGGCGAATTGGAGCTTGAAACCGACATCGAAAGCGATTCCGCGTCGCTTAATTCGCTGGTTGCGGAAATGCTTGACGAAGCGGCGAAATTAAACGCGCTGGACCAGATTCACGCTTTGCGCGACCCGACGCGCGGCGGCGTGGCGACGACCTTGAACGAAATTGCGATTTCATCCGACGTTTGTATCGAGATAAAAGAAGGACTAATTCCCGCCCGCGAGGAAGTCAAAGGCGCGTGCGAGATTTTAGGACTTGACCCGCTCTACGTTGCCAATGAAGGAAAACTAATTGCGATTGTTTCAGCCGAAATTGCAGACAAAATCATCAAACGAATGAAGGAAAATCCGAACGGTCAAAACGCCTGCGTTATCGGCGAAGTCAAAGCCGAGCCAAAAGGAATTGTTTCGATGACGACCGGCTTTGGCGGCACGCGAATCGTCGATATGCTCGCGGGCGAGCAATTGCCGCGAATTTGTTAAGATTAGAAAACGTTTTAATATCCTTTTTGTCTGCCGGATTGTTCAAAATTTTCTTTGTTGTTGATAAATCTAAATAATTGATTTTGAAAAAAAATAAAAAAAGTTTATGAATGTCTTTGGTTGATTTTGCAAAAACTTTGAAGTCGGCAAAAATCGTCGTCGTCGAAAACGTCAAGGCTACTTTTATTGATGAAAAGAATTTACCTGCATCGGGCAAAAAATCAAATTGCCCGCCCGAACACGATTCGAGACATAAACAAGCAAATAATTTTGAACTATGTCCGAGACCGCGCGCCTATTTCACGGGCGGAAATAGGCGCGCGAGACGGCTCTGCGGCGGTCAACCGTTTCGGCAATTATTGACGATTTGCAGTTCGATAATTTGATTGAGGAAATCGGCACGGGCGTTTCGACCGGCGGCAGAAAACCGACCTTGCTTAAATTGAAAACCGGAGTTCCGGCGGCAATCGGCAATGTCTTATCCGGTCAGCAAGCAGTTGATTTGCCGCTCAACGCGGGCGCAACGTATTAGAATTAGCCCGTTTGTCGCCGGGTGTAACGCAGGGCATCGTCGGCGGATTTGCAACCGGAGCGAGCGGCAACGCCGAAACATATCGCGGGCGCAACACGGGCGGCGCGACGATTTACGTTAACGGTCAGCGCACGCAGGCAAACAACTTTTTGCCGGACGGCGTGGACAACAACGAATCGCTCGTCAACACGATTAACATTTTTCCGTCGGCATAAGCCGTGCAGAATTTCGCGTTCAAACCAGCGTCGCGCCGTCGGAATTCGGACGCGGCGGCTAAGGGCTTTTTTATTTCCTTGACCGGGGCGGGATTGATAACCAGCTTGCTCAAAATCTGCCTTTTGCCGGTAGCTTATCCTACAATTTCAACAGCGGCTGCCGGATTGCTTTTTCCGGTCAGGGACTGCTGGAAAATAATGATAACCGGCTGGCGACACTGCCTCTTTTTTAGGAATTGACGGTTCTTTTCCTAAATCTTCAGATATTAATTGTGAAATATCTCAAGGCGAAAATCTTAGTTTAGAGTTACCGCCAAAATCAGCGCAACTGCTGGGAATTATTAGAAAGAAAATCTATGTTAAGTAAAGAAACATCTTAAATTATCGGATTTTCATCGGGCTAGGTTGTCAAGTTCGACTCAATTTGTTATTCAGTCGAATTTACGAATTTAAACATTTACAAAAATTACATATTTTAAAAATTTATGAATTTTCCGAGAGCGAGCGGCGTTTTGCTGCATCCGACATCACTTCCTTCAGATTACGGCATCGGCGATTTTGGCGCGAACGCTTACAAATTCGTTGATTTTTTGGTCAGGGCAAAACAAACTTACTGGCAGATTTTGCCGCTCGGTCCGACCGGCTACGGCGATTCGCCTTATCAATGTTTTTCGGCATTTGCCGGAAATACGAATATGATTGCGCCGGAATTGCTGATCGAAGACGGATTTTTAACGTTCGACGAAATAAATCAAAAGCCGGATTTTCCCGTCGGGCGCGTTGATTTCGGGAAACTTTACGATTGGAAAAATTGGATTTTAGGTTTGGCTGACGAAAAGTTTCGTAAAACAACGAGCGTTGATTTGCGCGGGAAGTTTGAAACATTTTGTCAGAACGAATCATATTGGCTCGAAGATTACGCGCTGTTTCGAGCCGTCAAAAAATCGCAGCATCAAAAACTTTGGCTCAAATGGGATGAAAAATTAAAATTGCGCGACGAAAACGCCTTAAATCAAGCGCGCGAAAATTTGCGCGATGAGATTCAGGCGCAGAAATTTCAGCAATGGCTTTTCTTTCGTCAATGGAACATTTTGAAAAATTACGCGGGCGAAAAGGGAATAAAAATCGTTGGCGACGTGCCGATTTTTATCTCGCTCGACTCAAGCGACGTTTGGTGCAATCCGCAGGAATTTAAACTGAACGCGGACGGCTCGCCCAAAGTTGTCGCAGGCGTTCCGCCCGATTATTTTTCGGCGACCGGACAGCTTTGGGGCAATCCGATTTACGATTGGGACGTGATGCGGAAAGACGGTTTTCGGTGGTGGAGCGCGCGTGTGAAAGCGACTTTGAAACTGGTTGACATCGTGCGCGTTGACCATTTTCGCGGGTTCGCCGCCGCGTGGGAAGTTCCCGGCGGCGACGCGACGGCAATCAATGGAGAATGGGTCAACGTGCCGGGCGGAGAATTATTTAGCGCGCTCGAAAATGCCATCGGCGATTTGCCTTTCTGGGCGGAAGATTTGGGCGTGATTACGCCGGATATCGAAGAATTGCGCGACTCGTTCGGCTTTCCTGGAATGCGAATTTTGCAGTTCGCGTTCGGCGGCGACCCGAAGAATCACGATTTGCCGCACAATTATATTCAAAATTGCCTTGCCTACACCGGAACGCACGACAACGACACGACTGTTGGCTGGTTCAATTCCGGCGCGGGCGCAGGCTCGACGCGCGACGACGCTCAGATAAGGCGCGAACACGATTTTTGTTTGAAATATTTAAATTCAAACGGCTCGGAAATCAACTGGGATTTCATTCGCGCGGTCTGGGAATCGGTGGCAAATTCGGCGATTGCGCCGATGCAGGATTTGCTCGGCTTGGGAAATGAAGCGCGAATGAATCTGCCCGCTTCGACCAACGGCAACTGGGATTGGCAATGCAAAGATGGTGATTTTTCGGACGAAATTGCGGAGAGATTAAAGAATTTAACTGAGATTTACGGTCGGGCAAATTGATATGGAAAACAAATTTTTAACGCAAAGGCGCAGAGATGCAAAGGCGCGAAGTTTTGGAAAGAATCTGTGTTCATCTGTGTTCATTTGTGGTTTCATTTTTCTCCGCCTCCCCGCGTCTCTGCGTCTCTGCGTTTCAATTTTACTTTTAATAGTCGCCGCTTTTGTGCAAAACGCGCCGACGGTTGAGAAAATCGCGTCGTCGAATTGGTGAGCGAATTATTCGGTCAATCTGGTGCGCGTTCTCGCGCGCGGAACGAATTTGACGGGCGCGAATGTCGTCGCGCCGCCGAACAGCGGTTTGAAAACTTATAATTTTCGCGCTTCGTCGCGGCAATTCGACGCGGCTGAAAAATTCCGACGAAAACAGAATTCTGACTTTCACGAGAAAAAGCGGCGGCGAAGAAATTCTCGCGGCGATAAATTTACCGAATCAACCATTTTTCGGCGCAGCGGAAGTTTTGGGAAATTACGAGGAAATCACGCCGAACATCAAACAGCCCTTGCCGCCGGACGATGATAAACTCAAGGCAGATTCGGCAATTTACAACGGCTTGCCGACAATTTCCCTTGACGCATACGGCTTCAGAATTTTCAGAAGAAAATAATTTGTCCGCAGATGAACACAGATGTAAAAATATGAAGAGAGATTTTTATTCGATTAAAAAGACTAGATTTGCAAATAAAATATCTGGATTAAATCAAAATTTATCTGTGTCCATCTGTGTTCATCTGTGGTTAATTATTTTCTGTTTTCCGACACTCGCGCAAACGCTCGCGTCCGGCGCGCCAGGGAAAGACGCGCAATGGGCGACGGCGGGCAAGCAGGCAATCGGAACGAGCGCGAGTTTGGAATCGAAAATCTGGTTCACGCTCGCCGAAGGCGTGATGACGGAAGTTTATTATCCCGATGTGACGACGGCGAACGTTCATCTTTTGCAGTTTATTGTGGTCAATCCGAAAACGCGCAGAGTCGAAACCGAACGCGACGACGCGAATCACGAAATCAAAGTTTTGCGTCCCGATTCATTGACTTTTCAGCAAACAAATTCGGCAAAATCGGGCGAATGGAAAATCACGAAAACTTACACAACCGATATCGAACGCGATTCGGTTTTGATTAACGTTCAACTTCAGACGAAAAATAAAAATCTGAATCTTTACGTTTATTACGACCCTTCGCTCGGCAATAGAGGAATGGGCGATTATGCGAGTTTTAAGTTTGCGACAGATGACCCAAAAGGTTTCTTTACAACCGAAAAAGCCAAACCAAGCGTTTCTTCTGTAATTGCTTTTTCAAGCGAGATTAGTGAACAGACTAATGGTTTTTATCAAATCAGTGACGGATTAGAACAGCTTAAACAAAACGGCAAAATTGTAAATCGTTATGATAAAGCCTCAAATGGAAATGTGGTTCAAATGGCTAAAATTAGTAGTCCGCTGAGATTTACAACCGTTCTTTCCTTTGCTGAAAATTCGCCGAAAGCGTGGGCAAATTCTCGAATGTCGTTGAACAAGAGTTTTGCAAAATGTCTCGCAGAATATGAAAAAGGCTGGGCGGATTACGTTAAAACTCTGCCGCGAGTCGCGCCGAAATATCAGGCGCAGTTTAATATGGCGGCGATGGTTTTAAAGGCGCAGGAAGATAAAACCGTGCGCGGCGCGAATGTTGCGAGTTTGACGATTCCCTGGGGCGGCGGCAAAAACGCTAACGAAGATGTCGGCGGCGGTTATCATCTGGTTTGGTCGCGCGATTTATACGAAGTCGTGACGGCTTATATGGCTTTGGGCGATACGGCGGCGGCAAATCGCGCTCTGGATTTTCTCTTTAACGTTCAGCAAAAACCGGACGGCAGTTTTCCGCAAAACTCTTGGCTCGACGGTAAAAAAGGCTGGGGTTCGCTGCAACTCGATGAAGTCGCGTATCCGCTGATTTTGGCTTATCAACTGAAAAGATTTGACAAACAAATTTATGAAAATCACGTTAAAAAAGCCGCTGATTTTTTAGTCAAAACCGGACCGAAAACGCCGCAGGAGCGTTGGGAAGAAAAATCGGGTTATTCGCCTTCGACGATTGCGGCGGAGATTGCGGGTTTGGTTTGCGCGGCGGAAATCGCTAAACGAAACGACGATGAAACGTCGGCGAATCTTTACTTGAAAACTGCCGACGATTGGCAGGCGAACATCGAAAAATGGACAGCCACCAAAACCGGAAAATACGGTGACGGCAATTATTACATTCGTTTGACCGAAAACGGCAAACCGGACGCGGGCGAGAAAATCGTTTTGAATAACGGCGCGGGAACTTTTGACGAAAGGGAAATTGTTGATGCCGGATTTTTGGAATTAGTGCGTTTGGGAATCAAATCGCCCGACGACCCTTTGATTCAAAAATCTCTGAAAGTCGTTGACCAAATTTTAAAGGTCAACACGCCGAACGGCGAAGCGTTTTACCGCTACAATCACGACGGCTACGGCGAAATGGACGACGGGCGGCGTTGGAATTTCGATGGAAAATATATCGGAAAGGGAAGACTTTGGGCGTTGCTGGCGGGCGAGCGCGGAGAATATGAATTAGCTGTTGCCTCATTAAACGAAACAAAGATTGAAATAGATTCAAAAGGAAATACAAATGCAACTCAAAAAGATTTTGATAAATTAGCTGCAAATACTTTCTATTTAAAAAAAGCTGAACAAAGACTTAATTCGATGCTAGGTTTCGCCAACGAAGGCTTGATGATTCCCGAACAAATTTGGGATAAATCCGAAGTGCCGAAAACGATAGACAAAGAATTTATTCCCGAACTGAAATTCGGCGAAGGCACAGGCTCGGCAACGCCGCTCGCGTGGTCAATGGCGCAATTCATACGCCTCGCCGTTAATTTGCAGGCGGGCAGAAATCTTGAAACGCCGGATGTTGTTTATAATCGATATATTAGAAAAGATAGTCATCGATTAGCGGCTAATAGTCAGCAAGAATCAACACAATCAATAACTGCTGATACGAATTGGGATGAGCTAAAAAATCTCCCCAAACAATCAATTGATAATTTTAAAGTAATTTCATTCAATCCAAAAATAGCTAAAACATCGGTAACTTTTATTTATTCAGGTGAAGGGAAAGATATTGAAATTGTTGGAGATTTTACAGGCTGGCAACCAAAAGGATTAAAGTTTGTAAATGGCAAAATTACACTGCCATTTGCGCCGACCGCACGAGCCGAATATAAATTCATCGTTGACGGCAAATGGATAACCGACCCGTTGAATCCGAATAAAATTGATAACGGTGTCGGCGGCGAAAATTCGTTTTTTACGATGTCCGATTACAAGCCGACGGTTTGGGATAAGGAAACAAATGGGTCTGCGAAAATTGACACGCTCGAAATTGATTCAAAAATCTACGGCAAACGCGCGATAAAAGTTTATCAGCCGCTCATTAATTCAAACGAGAAACTGCCGACGCTTTATCTGCAAGACGGAACTGACTACATTAACCGCGCCAGAGCGATTCAGATTCAGCAGAACCTTGTCAAAGCCGGAAAAATCAAGCCTTTCATAATGGTTTTCGTTGATTACAAAGACCGTCTGAAGGAGTATTGGGCATCGGACGATTACGCGAAATTTCTGGCGACGGAAGTTGTTCCGGCAATTGACGCGAAATATAACACGATAAAATCGCGCGACGGGCGGGCAATTTTAGGCGCAAGTTTGGGCGGCGTGACGAGCATTCATACAGCTTTAAAGTATCCAGAAATTTTCTCGAAAATCGGCGGGCAGAGTTCTTCGTTTTGGATTGATAATGAACGGGTCGTCAAAGAATTGGAAACGCTCGATGCAGCGGAAAATAAATTCAGATTTTATTTTGACACGGGAACGCTCGAAGGCGCGGGCGACGACCGAAAAGCCGTCGAGATTTTAAAGAACAAAGGCTTTGATGTGAGCTACGAAGAACGCGAAACGGGTCATAATTGGACTGCTTGGCGCGACCGTCTGGCGGATGCTTTCATCGCGCTGTGGAATAATTGAAAGCAGGCAAACGCGAAGAAAGGCAAAAAGCAAAATTTATAAAAACGGAATAATTATAACTTTATCTGAATATGAATAAAGATGTCATCTTAGCCGCGGATTTGGGCGGAACGAATTTGCGAATGGCGGCGGTTGACCGCGAAGGGAAAATTTTATATCGCACGAAACGCGAAACTCCGCGCGGTGAACGAGCCGGAGAAATTATTCGGGCGATTGTCCAGACCGCCGCCGAATGCCGCGAAAAATGCAGCGGTTTTCACGTTGCGGCAATTTCAGCCGCTGTTCCCGGCACGGTCAAAGTTTGCGACGGCGTGGTTATGAAAGCTCCGAATTTGCCTGCTCTGAATGGTTTTCGGATAACCGCCGCGCTTGAAAATGAACTTGGCATTAAAGCCTTTCTCGAAAACGACGCGACCGCTGCCGCCGTCGGCGAAAACTGGCTCGGCGCATCGAAAGATTTTGCAAATTCGATTTGTGTGACGCTCGGCACGGGTATCGGCGGCGGAATTATCATCGACGGAAAAATTTTGCGCGGCGTTGACGGAACGGCGGGAGAAATCGGGCATATTTGCGTCGAACCGTTCGGTGCGCCGTGCGGCTGCGGCTCGCGCGGCTGCGTCGAGCAATATTCGTCGGCGACGGCAATCGTCCGTTTGGCGAGAGAATTGGAAGCGCAATATCCGAAATCCGTTTTGAACGGCAAAACGCATTTTGATGCCCGCGAAGTTTTCCTAGCCGGAATAAACGGCGACGAACTGGCGTTGGAAGTTTTCCGGCAAATGGGTTTTTATCTCGGCATCGCTCTGGCGAGTTTGATAAATGTTTTAAATCCTGAAGTCATCGTGATTGGCGGGGGCGCGGCGGCGGGCTGGAAATTTTTTATGCCGCACACGCGGGAAACGATTTTTCAGAGAGCTTATCATGAACCGGCGGAACGGGCGAAAATAGTGCGCGCCGGACTGGGCGACGATGCCGGAATTCTCGGCGCGGCGCATTGCGCTTTCGAGTTCACAAAGTAATTTATGTCAGTTTTGGATAAGCCGAAACAGAGAAATGATAGCCACAAAAGGACACAAAATTCACAAAAAACACTTTTTCTTTTGGGTTTTTTGTGTCTTTTTGTGGCTATCGTTTCTTAATTGATGTTAATAAACCATCCGCGTTTTTATCGTTCCTTTGACGCTTTTCAGAATAGACAACGCTTCTCTGGAAAGCCGCGTGTCAACGTCCAGAATTACGTAGCCGATTTCGTCGTTGGTTTTCAGATATTGACCGAGAATATTGATTCCGCGCTCCGATAATTTCGAGTTGATTTCCGAAAGAACGCCGGGAATGTTTTGGTGGATATGCAGAATTCGGTGCGTTTTGTCCTGCGGCGAAAGATTGACGGGCGGGACGGTATGCGAGCCGTTTGACGCGCCGAGTTCGAGATAATTTATCAATTTTGAAGTGACATCCAAACCGATATTCGCCTGCGCTTCTTCGGTCGAGCCGCCGATGTGCGGAGTTAAAATCACATTCGGCAGATTTTGCAGGACGGTTGAAAATTCGTCGCCGTTTTTTTCAGGTTCGCGCGGGAAAACATCAATTGCCGCGCCGCCGATAATTCCGCCTTCGATACAATTTTTCAAGGCTTCCAAATCCACTACATCGCCGCGGCTGTAGTTGATAAAAATACTTCCTTTCCGCATCGCCGACAGCGTTTTCGCGTTAATCATATCGCGCGTCGTCGCATCCGACGGAACGTGCAGAGTGACAATCTCCGAATACGCTAAAAGCTCGCGCAAATCGCGGATTTGTTTGGCGTTGCCGTGCGGTAGTTTCGTTAAAACGTCGTAATAAATGACGTTCATTCCCAAGGCTTCCGCCATTACCGAAACCTGCGAGCCGATGTTTCCGTAACCGATAATTCCCAAAGTTTTGCCGCGTAGTTCAAACGCTCCTTTAGCTTCTTTGAGCCAGATTCCGCGATGCGCCGCCACGTTTTTATCCGTAATTTTGCGAATCAGCATCACGCACAAACCGATAACGAGTTCGGCAACCGAGCGCGTGTGTGAATAAGGCGCGTTAAAAACGGCAACACCTTTTTCAGTCGCCGATTTCAAATCAACCTGATTAACGCCGATACAAAAACAGCCGATTGCCAAAAGTTTTTCGGCGTTGGCTAAAATATTTTCGGTAATTCGCGTTTTTGAACGGATTCCTAACAGATGAACGTTTTTGATAGCTTTCGCCAGTTCCGCTTCGCTCAACGCGCCGGAAATTCTTTTGATTTCGTGATAGTCCCGCTCCTGAAATTCGGCAACCGCCGAATCGGAAATATTTTCAAGCAGCAGAATTTTGATTTTGCCGCGCGGGTAAGATGTTTCTTCGGATTTCATAAAAATAGTGGCAGCGAATAATTCTCGAAAATGCGGAAACACGCACTAAGTAAGTGTGTTTAATTTATCACCACGTCTTTACTTCGCGCGGGCTTCTGCAATAAATGATAATTCTAAAAACGTTTTCGTCAAATAGAAAAGGCGACTTTTGCGAGCCGCCTGAAAATGAATTTCTGATTATGCGTGTTTTATGGTTTCAGCACAACCTTGCGCCAATCGTTTTTGTCATCGTGAAAGTTTTTGTAAGCCTCCGGCGCGTCGTCAATTTTCAGACGATGCGAGATGACAAACGACGGGTCAATTTTGCCTTCTTCAACCGCCGAAAGAAGCTGCGGCATATATTTGTGCATATTCGTCTGCCCCATTTTGAACGTCAATCCTTTGCCGAACGCCGCGCCCATCGGAAATTTATCCAGAAATCCGCCATACACGCCCGGTATGGAAACCGTGCCGCCCTTGCGACAGCAGTAAATCGCCTGCCGCAGCGCGTGCGGTCGGTCGGTCGCTAAATAAACCGCCGCTTTTACACGGTCTAAAATCGCGTCGGGCGAAGTGCCGTGCGATTCGAGTCCGACGCAATCAATGCACGAATCGGGTCCGCGCCCGCCGGTCAATTCCTTCAAACGCTCATAAACATCTTCGTCGTCAAAATTTATCGTCGTCAGATTTTCGTTTTCCTGTTCGGCTAAATCCAGACGCTCTTTGATTTGGTCGATGACGATAACTTTCTCCGCGCCGAGCATAAACGCCGATTTTATCGCAAACTGCCCGACGGGACCCGCGCCCCAAATCGCTACCGTGTCGCCTTCGTGAATATTGCAATTTTCCGCCGCCTGATAGCCGGTTGGAAAAATATCCGACAAAAATAAAACCTTTTCGTCGTCGAGCGAATCGGGAATTTTCAGCGCGCCGACATCTGCAAACGGAACGCGCGCGTATTCGGCTTGACCGCCCGCAAAACCGCCCATCATATGCGAATAGCCGAACATTCCCGCGCCGGTAAAGCCGTAAAGTTTTTCGGCTGTCTCCGGTGTCGGGTTCGAGTTGTCGCAAGCTGACCATAAATCGCGTTTGCAGTAAAAACAATTTCCGCAGGCGATTGTAAAAGGTATCACCACGCGGTCGCCTTTTTTCAGATTCGTGACATCTTTTCCCGTCTCGACGACCTCGCCCATAAACTCGTGACCGAGAATATCACCGGCTTTCATCGTCGGAATATAGCCGTCGTATAAATGCAAATCCGAGCCGCAAATAGCGGTTGACGAAATTTTCAAAATCGCGTCGCGTGAATTTAGAATCTTCGGGTCAGGCACGTTTTCGACGCGGACATCGTGCTTGCCGTTCCATGTAACTGCTTTCATTTTATAATTTCTCCCTTGCTCGAAAAGAGAAACAACCGGCGGCGAAACTCACGTCAATTGTTTCCTGCTCCGTTGTTATGATTTTTACGCGGACGCAGTTTTCACCTTTGGTTCGCGTCCCGAACTTTGTCCTTCGATTGTCATAATCGTTCCCGATTCCATCAATTGTTTTAATCGCCGCAAATCTTCCGCGACTTGTTTTTCCGGTTCTTCACCGAATATCTTAGCGACCATCGCGCCGATTTTTCCGGCGGGCGGCGCATACGTCAGCATAACTTTGACTTCCGTTCCTCTATCGGAAGTCGGCAAAAATTCGACGACACCGGAATTTGGAATGTCCGAATTTTCAATCGATTTCCAGCCGATTCGCTCGTTTTCGTGGTCGCTCGTCACTTCCGCCGTCCATTCAACCGACGCGCCGAACGGTGCTTTCGCCTTCCATTGCGAACGTTTATCGTCAATCTTTTTGACTGATTCGAGATGCGTCATAAACTGCGGCAGATTTTCAAAATTGCGCCAAAACCCATAAATTTCTGCCGGTGATTTATTTATCGTGACGGTTTTCGTCACGTGAACCGGACTGCTCAGCCAACTATTTTGATAAGGCGATTTTTCGTCCCTTTGCCCGTAACTCGTATCAATATCGAGCGCGTCATAAACGCTGCAATGTCCGGTCGCGCCGCGAAAAGCCAGCCCGCTGCCTAACAGCGAAAGTATAATTCCGGCTTTATCGCGCCGCATTAAACCGTAAGCTATCAACGCGCCGCCGCCGACGGTCGAAGCAATTCGCTCGTTCGCGCCGATATTTGTTTTAAGATTCGTTAAGTTTTCAACAATTGGATTTTTCTTTTCAGTCGATTCCATAAATAACCCCTTTTTCTAAATCATCGTTATAAATTTTTGCCATTCAAGCGATTTGCTCTCCAGGTTTTAATTCGTTGTTTCGCGCCGACGCTTTGTCGAGCGTCGCCGTTAAAAATGACGGCGCGAATATCGAAGTGCTTTCCTTGCCGGTCGCGTGTCCGGTTTCGATTCCGCCCGCGCCGGGTAAAATCTGACTAACCAAAGCCGAAACTTCGGCAACCAGTTCGGGCAGCAAAGTATTTGCTTTCGCCGCCGCTTGCGCCTGCACGGAAATAATCGCTTCGGCATCGCCGCGTCTCGTCGCTTCGACAATTTTTTTAGCGGCTTTTTCCGCGCTGACGGATGTAAAAGGCAAGGCGTTCATCGTGCTGAACAGTGCAAATTCCAATTGATTCTTGCCTTTAAAAATCGCGTTGACGTGGCTTCCGGTTCGCATCAAACCCGGACAAACCGTCGTCACAAAAATGTTTTCTTTGGCGAGTTCGACGCGCATCGCGCCCGACAAACCGACGAGCGCGAATTTGCTGGCGCAATACGGCGCGAGATGCGGAACAGCGACTTTCCCGCCGATTGACGAGATATTAACGATGCGCCCCGCGCCCTGTTTTTTCATTTGCGGAATTGCGGCTCGCATCATATAAAACGCGCCCCAGAAATGAACCGCCATCGCGTCTTCAAAATCTTTCTGCGTCTGGTCTTCGAGTGGTCCAACCTGAATCACGCCCGCATTATTGACCAGAACATCGATTTGCCCGAAATGATTTATCACATCTTCGACAAAATTATTAACCTGATTTTGGTCGCGCACATCGCACGCGCCGGAAAAAACTTCCGCGTCGTTTGACTGCAAATCCTGTTTCGCTCTTTCCAATTCTTCGGCATTCCTGGCGCAAATTGCGACTTTTGCCCTTTCACGCGCAAAGGAGCGAGCCAAAACCAAACCCAGCCCGCGCGAGCCGCCCGTAATCAACACAACTTTATTCTTGAAATCGGTTTGTCGGCGAGATTTTCCCATCATCGCCAATGTCGCCAGCGCGCCGATACCGAGAACCGCGCCGACTAAAAGATTATTTCCCCTTTCCGCCACGATAGAATTTTCCTCCAATCGTATTGATACGAAACATAAATTCTTGAATGTGAAATTTAGAGCAAAGATTGTGCCGCGCTAATTATGGGATGAAGAAAGGCTGAAAGAAAAAAGCGAGGGCGGATATATGCGAATCAAGGGCAAACTTTACGCTCGTATTCAGTATGCGGATGAGGGCGGCAAGCGGAAAAGCAAAACCAGACCTGTGCCAAGCGGAAAAATAACGGATGTCTGGCAAGTGGTTGCGGAGATGCGGCGAGAATTGGAACATCACGGCGAGGAAGCCTTGCTGTCGGATAAAATGACTTTTGAGCAGTTAGCCGAAAAATACGCGGCGGCGAAAGTGTTTCCGCCAACCATCAAGGACGGCAAAAAGATTGCGGGGCTTAAATCTTATCGCTCGGAAGAAAACAATCTGAAAACTTTAATCGCGTATTTCAAAAAAAAGGCAATCCGCGACATCAGACCTTACCACGTTGAGAAATTCAAAAAAGACAGAATCGCAGCCGAAACGAAACACGGCAAAGAACGCAGAATCGCATCGGTCAACCGCGAACTTTCGACCTTGCGGGCAATGCTCAATTTCGCGGCGCGGAATGATTGGATTATGCAGAATCCTTGCTCAAAGGTTGAAAAACTTATTTCCGCTTCGGCGGAAGTCGAACGCGACAGGATTCTAACCTTTGACGAAGAAGCGCGTCTGTTCGCGGTTTTAACCGTAGAACGAGAACATCTCAAACCGATTTTCATTTGAGCTTTGGATACGGCTCTGCGACCGGACGAAATTTTTAAGTTAATCTGGCGCGACGTAGATTTTCAAAGCCGCGCGATAACCGTCATCGCTCAAAACTCAAAAAACGAAAAAGAAAGAATTATCGGAATGACCGGCAGACTTTTTGATGAGCTTCTGCGGCTCTGGGAAATTTCGCCGAAACGCTTAAATTTTTCCGTGTTCGGCACAAAGTCAATCAAGACGGCTTGCCGTCTGGCGGGCATCGAGAATTTGCGCTTTCGTGATTTCCGGCACACGGCGACAACCCGAATGGTCAAAAGCGAAATGCCGCAAGCCGAAATTATGAAAGTCACCGGACATACGCAGCTTAAAACTTTCTTGCGCTATGTGAATTTAACCAAAGAAAGCGCGGGCGCGGCGGGCGCGGAGGCTTGCATTTCTCAAGTTCGCCATTTTCTCGAAGCGCACGCAAACCGCTATCAAGACATAGGCAGTGTCATCGCGCCAAACAACCGCGTCGGCTTTCGACGAACAGACGCGGCGACGGATGAAGTTGAATTTCTTACTTTAAACTTTGAATGAAAGCCACGCGCTTGCCATTGGAATCTATTACGACAAACGGCTTCATCTGGCGCAAAAGCGTTATTTAAGAGCGATTGAAACTTTAGCCAAAGTCAGATGGATGATTGCGAATACGCAAGCTAAAGGCGCGGAGATGTTTAAGAATTTGATGCGGGAGAAGATTTAGCGTAAATTACACCTGCTTAGCTTATACGAAAGAGATAGATTTTAAGTTGATGCAAAACGCTTTACCTTTAACAGAAAGTAAAACCGAAAAATTAGATATTTCCGCGCTTGAAACTTGGCTGTGGGACGCGGCTTGTGAAATTCGAGGGGCGACGGACGCGCCGAAGTTTAAGGATTTTATTTTGCCTTTGATTTTTTACAAACGGCTTTCGGATGTTTTCGACGACGAGTTTGAAAAACAGATTGAAAACTTCGGAAGTGTCGAACTCGCGCATCAAATTGTCGAGGAAGACCACAAGCAAGCCTTATTAAAAAACAGAACGGGGATTGTCCGGTTTTATATTCCGCGAGATTATTCCTGGCAGGCAATTAGAAATCATCCGGCGAACGGGAAACTTGGCGAATTTGTAACCGACGCGATGCGTGAAGCGGCAAGGCTGAATCCTGCTTTGGACGGAGTTTTGAACGTCAAAGACTATAACGAACGGCAAAGCGGACAAAGGGCTTTGGACGAAGAACGCCTTGCTTCGCTCATCGAAGTTATCAGCCGACACCGTCTAGGTTTGAAAAATGCCGAGCCTGACGTTTTAGGACGCGCTTACGAATATCTTTTAAGAAAGTTTGCCGAAGGACAAGGGCAGAGCGCGGGAGAATTTTACACGCCGAAAGAAGTCGGGATTTTGATGGCGCACCTCCTCGATCCGAAACCGCAATCAACGGTTTATGACCCGACTTGCGGCTCGGCGGGGCTGTTGATTAAAGCTCGCCTTGTTTTTGAGCAAAACAATCCTGAAAAAAACGCGCTTGCGCCGAAACTTTACGGGCAAGAGTTGAATCCTGTAACTTTTGCGATGGCAAAAATGAATATGTTTCTGCACGATTACACGGATTCATATTTCGGCATCGGCGACACTTTCCGCAATCCGCAATTTTCGGCGACGGGCGCGAAGGCATTAAAGAAGTTTGATTATGTGGTCGCTAATCCGATGTGGAATCAAAAAAGCTATGCGGAATCTTTTTATGATGCTGATACTTGGAATCGTTTCAAATTCGGTTTTCCGCCGAGCGGTTCGGCAGATTGGGCTTGGATTCAGCATATTTACGCGAGTTTGAACGAAACGGGCAGAGCGGCGATTGTGCTTGATACGGGCGCGGTTTCGCGTGGTTCGGGAAGCCGCAACCAAGACCGCGAGAAAAAGATTCGGCAAGAATTTGTCGAGCGCGATTTGATTGAAGCGGTTATTTTGCTTCCCGACAATCTTTTTTATAACACTTCGGCGGCGGGAATCGTTTTAGTCGTTCACGCGAATAAACCGGCAGACAGAAAAGGCGAGATTTTGCTTATCAACGCTTCAAACTATGCAATCAAGCGCAAGCCGAAAAATGAATTGACCGCTGAAGGCATCAGGGCGGTTTCGGAAGTTTTCGGTAATTGGGAAACGCGGGAAAAATTAAGCAAAATTATTACAGCCGAAGACGCGAGAGAAGCCGATTTTAATTTAAGCCCGTCGCAGTTTGTCGAAGTCAAAGACAAAACCGAGCATCGAAATTTAGCGGACATTTACGAAGATTTGAAAGTAGCGAAACAGGAACACGAAACGGCAGACAAAAATTTAACCGAGATTTTAACGAAACTCGGCTTATCGGTTTAGAATAAAAAGAAAGGAGTTTTTGAGAAATGATTTCCGAACAGGTTTTAATCGAAAAGTTCAAAATTCTGCCGCCTGAAAAACAGCAGGAATTAGTTGATTTTGCGGAGTTTTTGGAAGAAAAAACAAAGCGAAAAGAGCCGCGAAAGAGTTCTTACGGCTTGCTTGCCGATTTGAATATCAGCATCAGCAAAGAAGAAATTGACGAAGCGCGGCGCGAAACGTGGGCAAATTTTCCACGCGAAGATTTTTTTGATAAGGAGCAAGATAAATAATGGCTTGCGTCGCTGACAGCCATTCATTGATTTGGTATTTACTCAAATCGCCCGAACTTTCCGCCGATGCTTTGCAAATTTTTTCGGATACGGCGGCGGGCGAAGACGTTTATGTGCCGACAATCTGCTTGGTCGAAATTACTTATTTGATAGAAAAGAACAGGTTTCCCCGACAATTATTGGCGCAGGTTTTACAAACTTTGAATAATCCGCAAAGCGAACTGAAATCTTTTCCGCTTGACGAGAATGTAGCGACAAACCTGCAAAACATTCCGCGTTCGATTGTCCCCGATATGCCCGATAGAATCATCGCGGCGAGGGCTTTGGCGTTAAATCTGCCGCTTGTCACTTGCGACACGAAAATTCAAAAGCTGACGAACATTAAAACCGTTTGGTAAAGTTCCGCAGTTCCGGCTTTCGCTGGCAACGCGCTGCAAAGAAACCAACTCAAGGCCGAACTCGGAAAGCTTTACTTTGCCAAAACCCTGAATCGGAACTTCAGGACAGGCGACAAAACAAACAACCGGAC
>JBPCRW010000004.1:0-2936 GCA_050996405.1 Pyrinomonadaceae bacterium
GAATCAGTCCGAAAGCGGAAGTTTCCGGCGTGACGGTCAATGGCGCGGCGGGAACTTTTTCAAAACGGGAAGAAAAACTCGGCGCGTCCGCGAGTTTGCAGAGAATTGTCGTCAACGTTCCGTCAACGCCGCCGAACGGAAATTTAACAGTTTCGGTCGATTATAAATTAAAGGTTGACGAAAATTCCGGCTTGAATGAAATCTCGCCAATGGGAGCGCAGTTTTTGCCGCAGTCTTTTTGGTATCCGACACCGAACAGCCAGTTTGCCGCTCGCGGGGCGGATTTCGCACCGTTTAGTTTGAAAGTTAATTCGCTTCAAACAGTAATTTCTTCAGGGTCGAATAACGAAAATGATTTTGAACAAAAACTAAACGGTCAGCCATTTTTCGTGACGGGAAACTGGGACCAGGTTCAGGAAAAAGGCGTAGCGGTTTATTTGCCGAAAGGCGCGGGCGCGGCTGAAAAACAACGCGCGCAGGAATTGGCGAATCTCGCGGTCGAAGCGAAAACTTTTGTCGCGTCCTTGCTCGGCGGCATAACCGAAACGCCGACCAGAATCGTCGTCGTCAGGCGCGGCGCGGGATTTTCCGACGGCGGAACGATTCTTTTAAATTACGGCGCGCTTCAGCGTCAGAAAATTGATTCGGAAACGGCGATGACAATTGCCGAAGCGGTCGCCAAAACTTTTTTAGGAAATGCGGCGATGGTGCGCGGCGAAGGCTACGGCGTGATTCGTGAAGGCTTGTCGAAATTTATCGCCGCGCAGTTTCTCGAAAAACAATTTGGCAAGGACGCGGGCGAAGTCGAGCGTCTGCGACAGCGCGCGTCTTTCGCGTCAGTTGCCGAACGTGACGCGCCACTTAGCCGCATCACGCCGATTGACGATTTTTATTATGCGGCGGTTGCTGACAAAGGCGCGATGGTTTGGCGGACGCTTGCCAAAATGAGCGGCGAACAAAATTTTTACAATACGCTCAAAACTCAAATGCAAACGGGAAATCTGACGCTGGCAAATCTGCGCGCGGCGTTTCCGGCGCAAAAGGATTTTCTCGATTATGAATTCGACCAGCCGACGGATATGAATTTGCTGGTCGGTTTGCCGCAAATAATCGGCGGGCAGGCGAAAGCGGCTTTGCGAAATCTGGGCGCGATTGACGCGACTGTAAATGTTGTCGCCACAACCGACAAAGGCGAAAAACTGACGACGCGGGCGACAATTCCGAAAACGAGTTTCGGCGAAGCGATTTTTAACACAACGTCGAAAATCGCGCGTGTCGAAGTTGATGCGGAAAAACTTTACCCGCAGACGAATTTTTCCGACGATGTCGCGCCGCGCGAGTTCAACAATTCGGATGTAATTCTGGTTATCAAACAGGCTTTCGACAAACAGGATTTTGCGGGCGCGGAAAAAAATGCGCGAATTGTTTTGCAGTCAATGCCGCATTTTGACGACGCGCGAACGTGGCTCGGACGTGCGCTGCTCGCGCAATCGAAAAATGCTGAAGCCGACAAAGAATTTCGCGCAGTTTTAAGTGAAACTCTGCCGTCGGCGCGAAGTCTGGCGTGGGCAAACGAAGGATTGGGCGAAATCGCTTTAAAGGCGAATCAAAATTCGCAGGCGGCGCAATTTTTTAGCGAAGCGATAAAAGCGGATGCCGAATACGGCGCGACTTTGGCGGCGCGAAACGGGCTTGACAAAGCCGAGCCGAATCCGTCGGTTGACGAAACGATAAAAACGTTTTTCGCTCAATTTGATAAAGCTGCGACCGGCGGGCGCAAAGCGGATTTGGATGCGCTGATTGTTTCGGGCGAGCTTCCGAAATTCGCAAACGGCATCGGCGGAGTCGCCCCGCAGTGGCAAACGAAAGTTTTGCGCGTCGATAAAATTGACGACCGCGATGTTTTGGCGGAAACGAATCTCAATATCAAATTGCTCAACAAAGAACCGGAAAGCGGAACGGCGGTTTTTCGTTTATCAAAAATCGGAAACGATTGGAAATTGAGCGGCGTGGAAATTTTTGAAGTCAGATGACGCGGCACGACGAATTAAAAATCGAAGCGGAAATTATCGAACGCGCGAAAAAAATCAAACTGCTGTTGATGGATTGCGACGGCGTTTTGACGAACGGACGACTTTATCTTTCGGAAAACGGCGAAGCGTTAAAAGTTTTTCATGTCCGCGACGGGCAAGGTTTGGCGACGTGGCATAAAGCGGGTTTTCGTTCGGGAATAATTTCGGGGCGCGATGCGGAAAAAATTTTGCAGCGGCGCGTCGAGGAAATCGGAATGCATTATTTGAAAACTCGTTCGTCCGATAAAGCGAAAGATTTGGCGGAAATTTTAGAAGATGCGAGTGTCGCGTTTGATGAAGTCGCGTATATCGGCGACGACATAGGCGATATTTGTTTGCTGGAAAAAGTCGGTTTGCCGGTTGCGGTCGCGGACGCGGCGGCGGAAGTTTTCCCGTTTGTAAAATACACGACTAAATTAAATGGCGGCTGCGGAGCGGTCAGAGAAGTAACCGATTTGCTTTTACGGGCGAAAAAACAATCTATTTAAAATCTTAAAAATCATTTTTTTTACGCGATTCCGCGATTGGCTAATTCGGCAACCGCTTTGACGAGATAATCTAAATCGAAAGGTTTTCCGATGTGTCTCTGAAATCCGGCATCGAGCGCGTTTTGTTTATCTTCGGGACGATTAAATCCGGTCAGCGCGATTGCCGGAATTTTCGCGCATCGACTGGGCGGCAGCGCGCGGATTTTTTCAATCAAGGCGTAACCGCTCTCGTTCGGCATTACAATATCTGAAATACTAACATCGGGAACACTGCGGCTTTCGCAGGCGTTTTTCAAAATCTCCAACGCCTCGACCGACGAATTCGCAGTCGTCACCTGCGCGCCGTTCATTTGCAGAATAAATGAAACCATTGTTC
>JBPCRW010000047.1:0-6955 GCA_050996405.1 Pyrinomonadaceae bacterium
AAACATTAAAGGCGAAACGCTTTTCGCCTGGACGGAAGGAACTGCCTGGGGCAAAGGCGGCTCGCTCGCGTGGCAGATTTTTGACAAAAATAACAAACCGATTGGAGAAAGAGGACGAGCTGACGGCGTTCCGGCGTGGAGTTTTCCGGCAGCTTTCGCCCATCCCGACGGCAGCTTCGGATTAATTTTCTAGAAAAGCAATTGCTTGAAAAGGAAGCCGGAATTTCCACCGCAGTCAGAATCTCGACGAGTAATCAAGCAGAATTTATTTTCTCATTATGCGGGCATTTGTGGTTAAATACTTTTCAATCCGAAAATTATGACTCCGAACACAACTGAAAAAATAACTTTGATTCGCGGACTCGGACTCGTCGCGGCGATTTCGATTATTATCGGCAACGTCATCGGCACGGGCGTTTTTCTGAAGGCGCGGGTAATGACCTGCAACGTCGGCTCGCCCGAATGGGTGATTGTCGCGTGGGTGGCGGCGGGCGTTTTGAGTTTGGCGGGCGCGCTGACCTACGCGGAACTTTCGGCGATGATGCCGCAGGCGGGCGGCGAATTTGTTTTTCTAAAGAACGCCTACGGCAGAACCTGGGGATTTCTTTACGGCTGGATGCAGATTTTTATTGCCAAGACCGGCTCGCAGGCGGCGGTGGCGGTCGCCTTTGCCGTTTTTTTTAACGACTTTCTCGATGGCGCGCTCAAGCGGACTTTGATTCACACGGAAATTTTCGGCTACCCTTATGAACTGACATCGCTGCAAATTATCGCCGTTATGATGATTGTCATTATCACGACGATAAACTGTGCGTCGGTCGCCGTCGGCGGGCAACTGGCGACAATTTTAACGGTCGTCAAAATCGCTTTGATTGTGCTGGTCGGCGCGGGCGCGTTCTTTCTGGCAAGCGGAAATTTCTCGCATTTTGCGATGATAAATACGGGCGGCGCGTGCGAAGAAGTAGCGGATTCGGTGCATTTCGGCGTGGCGGGTTACAGTTTTGCCGCCGGATTCGGCGCGGCGATGCTCGGCGCGCTCTGGGGTTATGACGGCTGGAACAATCTGACGCTGGTGGCGGGCGAAATAAAAAATCCGCAGCGCAATATTCCGATTGCGCTTGTCGGCGGCACGGTGCTGATAATCCTGCTGTATATTTTTATCAACCTCGCTTACTTTTACGTTTTGACACCGACCGAGATTGCCAATGTTTCAAAGGATTCTTCGGTTGCAAAAGAAGTCGCGGCGAGATTTTTGGGCGCGGGCGCGCTTGTTTTAATGACTGCCGGATTGATGGCTTCGAGCGTCGGAACTCTGCACAGTTCGATTTTGACGGGCGCACGCGTGCCTTACGCGATGGCGCGTGACGGCGCGTTTTTTAAAAAATTCGGCGAGCTTTCAGCCGCTACGCGCGTTCCGATTGTCGCGCTGGTTGTGCAGGGATTATGGGCTTGTCTGCTGGCTTTGTCCGGCTCGTTCGACACTCTGACCGATTACGTTATTTTCGGCTCGTGGATTTTTTACGCGCTGGTGACGGCTTCGGTTTTTGTGTTTCGCAAAAAAATACCGGATGCGGCGCGCCCGTATAAAGCGTTTGGTTATCCGGTTGTGCCATTTTTGTTTTTACTGGCGGCTGGCTGGCTGTTAATTAACACGATGATTACCTCTCCCGTGCAGTCGTTTGCCGGAATTTTCCTGATTTTAATCGGATTGCCAATTTATTATTTTATTACGAGAAATAATCCGCCCTCGAACGGCGAAAATAATCTGGCAGAGGATGAACAATAATGACAATTCGTGACCGTCGAAGCGGCGACGACCGGCGAACGAAAAATCGCTTGAAATCAAATATTGAAATTGAATGGGAAGGCTTAATCGGTAGAAAAAACGGGACGATTAACGACTTGAGCGTTTTGGGCTGTTTCGTATTGTGTTCGGGCGAAGTGACGGACGGCGAAAACGTGAAGATATATTTCCCTTTGACCGACGGGCGCAAAATCGGGCTGTGGGGCGAGGTCGTCAACCATTTTTACGAAATCGGTTTCGCCGTCAAATTTATCGAACTTTCAGACGCGCAAAAGGAATTTTTGGAAGTTTTTGTCGATACTTTGAGAGAAGATTAAAGCAATTGAAAAAATGAAAAAACACACTTACGGGCGTAGCGTGTTTCTGCAAAAAAGAAGCACACTTACTTCGTGCGTGTTTCTGCAAAAAAAGAAGCACACTTACTTCGTGCGTGTTTCTGCAAAAAAAATTTTCAGATATCAATTAAGTTTTCCAATGCTTCGAGCGCGACTTCGCGGTCGTCGAAATGAAATTTATCCGCGCCGACGATTTGATAAGTTTCGTGACCTTTGCCCGCGATAATGACGACATCGCCTGACTTTGCTTTTTGTATTGCCTGATAAATCGCTTCGCGCCGGTCTGGAATTTTTAAATAAGGACAACTCGTATTTTTCAAACCCGTTTCGATTTGCTCGATAATTGTCAAAGGATTTTCCGTGCGCGGATTGTCCGATGTGATAATCACCAAATCGGAATTTCGTCCGGCGATTTCGCCCATCGGCGCGCGTTTTGAACGGTCGCGGTCGCCGCCGCAGCCGAAGACTGTAATAATTCTTCCGTTCGTTAAATTACGCGCCGTTTTCAAAGTGTTCAAAAGCGCGTCGTCGGTGTGCGCGTAATCAATAACAATCGCAAAATCGCCGTCGTGTTGAACTCTTTCAAATCTGCCGGGCGCGCCCGCGCAAGTTTTGATTCCCGCGCAGATTTTATCCAAATCATAACCGAGTTCGAGCGCGGCGGCAGTCGCCGAAAGAATATTATAAACGTGCGGTTTGCCGACAAGCGGCGACGTGATATTTCGTTCGCCGTTCGGAGTTTTCAAAACAAACGAAGTGCCTTTTATCAACGAAACTTCGATGTCGGCTGCCGTCAAATTAGCAGAATTGTTCAAGGCGAACGTGACGACTTTTTGATTGTTTGTCTGAAGTTCACTTGCTAGTTTCGCGCCCCAATCGTCGTCAACATTTATCACGCTCGAAGCGGGTTTTTCGCCCAAACGCCCGTCAAATAATTTCTTTTTCGCGTCGAAATAATTTTCCATTGTTTGGTGATAATCGAGATGGTCGCGCGTCAGATTCGTAAAAACCGCGACGCGAAATTTCAGCCAGTCGCAGCGATGAAGGTCAATCGCCTGCGAAGAAGTTTCCATCGCCGCCATTTTACAATCCGCATCAACCGCTTCGCGCAAAAATTTTTCGGTGTCGCTGGCTTCGGGCGTGGTGCGAATCGCCGGTTCTGATTTTTCGCCGATGCGATATTCGACGGTTGTCAGCATCGCGCTCTTTTCGCCGTTTGCCGTTGCGAGTGCCGCGCAGAGATAGGCGGTCGTCGTCTTGCCGTTTGTTCCCGTGATGCCGACGAGTTTTAATTCGCGCGACGGATTGCCGTTCACGGCGGCGGCGGCTTTGGCTAAGGCGGCGCGCGCGTCTGAAACTTTGAGCCACGCGCCTTGAAAATTTTCGGGCGCATCGGATTCGCTAATTACGCCGACCGCGCCGCGCCGCATTACATCTTCAATAAAACGATGTCCGTCGAGCGTTAAACCGCGCACGGCGACAAACAAAGAACCTGCATTCGCCTGCCGCGAATCGTGCGTGACGCTCGAAACTTCAGCCGTTTCGCCGCCCGTAAATTCGGCGTTGAGATTTTCCGCAACTTCTTTAATCGTTACTTTTCGCATCATAGAATTTGAACTTTTCGGATTATACGATTTTGATGCGCGTTTGCGAAATGAGTTAAAATTTAGTGTGTAGAGGAAATTAAATTATGAATTGGTTAAAATTTATTCTCATCGCTCTCGGAGTGATTTTAGCGGCGATGCTCGCATCTTCCATCGTCGGAATAATTTACGGCGCGTTTTGGTATTTGGTTTTAATTGGCGTGGTCGCAGTCGGCGGATACGCCGGTTATAAATTGCTGAAAAAGGGCGACGATTCGCTAAAACTGGAAGACAAAACGCCGGTGGGAATTGCCGAAATACAGAATGCTGACCGCGCGCTCGAAGAATACAAACGCAAATATTTACCGAAATAAAATTCAATGTCGAGCGAAATAAATTTTGTGAAAAATGGCTTGCTAGACTTTCCCCAGCAAAAACGATAAATTCAGATTTGCTGTTTAATAACGCAAAATGCTGAGGTGGCGTAACTGGTAGCCGCGCGGGTCTTAGAAGCCCGTGAAGAAATTCGTGCGGGTTCGAGTCCCGCCCTCAGCACCAATTTAAATTACGAATTACGAATTTCAAATTACGAATTCAAAGAAAGTTAAAACGAATTTTAAGTTGTGAATTATGAATCAAAATAGTAAAAATCTAATTCGTGATTTGAAATTCGTAATTTTATAAAAAATGAAAACAGAATTAAAAGAAGTTTCACCGACGCGGCGCGAATTAAAAATCGAGATTCCGGCGGAAGATGTTAAAAACGCTTATAACAAAGTCAGCAAAAAATACGCGGCGGCGGTGCAAGTTCCCGGTTTCCGCAAAGGTTTCGCGCCCGTCGATATTGTCAAACTGCGCTACAAAGACGACATTCAAAATGAAGTTCTGCGCGAGATTTTGCCGCAGAAAGTTCAGCAGGCGATTGAAGAAAATAATTTGAGTCCGCTCGGCGAACCGCATCTGCACTTGGAAAATCAAGAAAATTTAAAATTGAACGGCTCTGAACCGCTCGTCGCAAATGTTCACGTCGAAGTGATGCCGGAAATTCCCGCGCCCGATTATAAAAACGTCGAAGCCGTCCGCCGTGTGCGTCCCGTCAACGATGAAAACATTGAACAAATTATTGACGAACGCCGTCGGCAAAGCGCGACGCTTGTTCCGGTTGAAGATAGAAAATCGGCGGAAGGCGACACTTTGATTGTCGATTTGGAAGGCGCGTTTTTAGATAAACCCGAAGAAGAACCGATAAAAGCCGATGATTTGGAAATAACTTTGGGCGACGGGCGCATCGCAAAAGCGTTCACGGAAAATTTGACCGGATTATCCGAAGATGACGAAAAAGAATTTACGGTCGAATATCCGGCGGATTTCGCTTCGCCCGCGCTTGCCGGAAAAACGGTTAATTATAAAGCGAAAGTAAAATCAGTCGGCAAAATCGAGATGCCGGAGACGGACGACGAATGGGCGAAAAGTCTGGAAGAAGATTTTGAGTCAATCGCGGATTTACGCTCGAAACTGCGCGGCGATTTGGAACTTGCGGCAAAAGCGGAAGCCGATAATCGCGTGCGTGATGAACTCGTTACAAAACTTATTGAGAAGCACGATTTTGAAGTTCCGAATACGCTCGTCGAAATTCAAGCCAGAAATCTTTTGAACAATTTCGCGCAGGATTTATCGAAAAAGGGAGTTGACACGAAAGGCTTGGACGAGAATTTTGTCAGAATGGCATACGAGCAAATGTTCGGGCAAGCCGAGCGCGACGTGCGCGGCGCGATGCTTTTGGAAAAAGTCGCAGAGCTTGAAAACGTCGAAGTTTCGGGCGACGAAATCGCCGCCGAACTCGAACAAATAGCGAAATACTATGGCGTGACGGCGGAACAGGTTCGCGCGCAGTTATCACAACAGGGCGGCGAAAACGGCATCGCCGATAGATTACGAAGCCGCAAAGCGGTTGAAGCACTGGTTAATCAATCAAAAATCACCGACGGCGAATGGGTTGACCCATCTCAAGGGCGCACTGAAGTGGGAGATTCGGGAGTCGTTGAAACAGAAGCGGATAAGTCGAAAGAGGAGAAGAAATTCCAAACTGAAGCAGGGGATTCTAGAACCAAAAAAGTTGAAATTCAGTGCTTACATTGTGAAAGGTGGTTTCAATCACCCATTTATTTTGGTGATAGTCAATCTTTTGACACCTCTGCATTAGAAGGCAATACAGTTCAGTGTCCGTTTTGCGGAAAAATGACAGGGTGTAACAAAGATAATATGCGAGTAGGGTTTGAAGATGGAGGGTTTATTGGAGATAAAATCAAACCGAAAACAAAAAAAGCGCGTAAGAAATGAAGATAATGGTAAATGGTGAATGGTGAATTTTACGGAGGCTAAAGTAAGCTGTTTGGTAATAACAATTCCTTCATTTACCATTTACCATTCACCATTTACCATTAAATGACGTTTGCATTTTTCGGGATTAGTTGTAAAATCAACCGGACGTTTGATACCAACGACTTACATCCCGCTAGTTAAACTGAAACTTGAAAAACCGAATTTATAGTTTTCGGACAAAAGGAAAAGATTTAAATTATGTTAGTTCCAATGGTTGTCGAACAAACTTCGCGCGGCGAACGGGCATTCGATATTTACTCGCGTCTGCTAAAAGACAGTATTATTTTTATCGGCACGCCGATTGACGATATGGTTGCCAATCTGATTGTCGCGCAGCTTCTTTTTCTCGAAGCCGAAGACCCCGAACGCGACATCAATCTTTATATCAATTCGCCGGGCGGTTCGATTACGGCGGGAATGGGGATTTACGACACGATACAGTTTATCAAAAATGACGTGACGACGATCTGCGTCGGACAATGCGCTTCGATGGCGGCACTATTGCTGACTGCCGGAGCAAAGGGAAAACGTTTCGCACTGCCGCATTCGCGGATTTTAATTCATCAGCCGTCGGGCGGCGCGCAGGGACAGGAAACCGACGTTCGCATTATGGCGCAGGAAATTTTGCGGATGCGCGAAATGACTTCGCGGATTATCGCGCATCACAGCGGACAATCTTTTGAGCAAGTCGAACTCGATGTCGAGCGCGACCGCATTATGTCACCGATTCAAGCCAAAGAATACGGTTTGATTGACGAAGTTATCGAACACCGCGACAAGTAGTGGTGAGTGGTGAATGGCGAGTGGTGAATTTCGGAATTTTATTGTCCGCTCATCACTCACCACTCGCC
>JBPCRW010000069.1:0-9317 GCA_050996405.1 Pyrinomonadaceae bacterium
AATGCCAGAATCAAAGTCTTCGGCTGGCTCGACCAGTTCTCATCAGCCAGACTTATTTGTTTGCCGATGGTTGGCTGAACACGCGCCTGCTGACCTGCATCCGGCTTGCTGAAAAAATATCGTTGAACGACGACTCCGACTAATAAGACGACGGCGACAATAATTAAAACATTGGCAGTTAATTCCACCCTTTGAGATAGCTTGCTCATACGAAAAAGTAGAAGGGTAAAAGTAAAGAATAATTTGTTGCTATAGGCAACATACTCCCGCAGATTTGAAAAGTCAACATTTTTTGGGACAAGTTGTCAAGAACCCAAACTTGGAGATTTTTTTGATACGTTTACCGTCGCCGTCATACAGATATTGTCCGATGCTGATATTAGCAGAATCTTTAACTCGGCTTTGTTTATTTTCGGCATTGTAAACGAAACTTCTATTCTGAGCATCTGTAATCAGATTTCTACTCAAATCGTAAGTGTAGCCCTGACCCGAACTCCGGTCAGTAGCAGATGTTCCCAAGCCTCAATTCGTCCAATCCAGACACAAGACGATTCGCTTTCTCTCGGCGAAAAGCCAAATAGCCGTACGGTCAACCACCAATCGTCACGCTCGTTTATTACGCAGAAAACGATAAAAACGAATAACCGCGCTCGGCAGACCTATTTCATTTTGACTTGCCAGCTTAAAGATGATGGCAAAGCTGTTTGCTGCGCCACTTCCAAAAAAGAAGAAGCTATCGAAATACAGGTCTTCTGCTGAGAGCGTCGAAACGGTCTCGAACCTTTTCAATAAAATCGAATATTTTATTTTCAAGCTCATCATTTGCCTCCAAAACCGTAGGTTCTTGTTGCAAAATCACTTATAGCGCAAGTGATGAACTTCTTTCCATTTCTCCTTCTTAAAAGTGATAAGCGATCAGGGGAAAATAAATGTTGACAAATTCATTTTGCAAGCCTAAGATTGTTTCGATTCAGTCCTATATCATTTTAAGTAAACCGACAAAAAATTAATCCGTTGATTTTTCAGGAGTGAAAACTCCGAAAAGTTGTTTTTGTAAATAGCATGGCAGGTTACATTGAGAATTATTTGTAATCATTTTTTCTGTTTCGGAATTATTTTGTTGGGTAAGCGAACGAAGGTTCTTTTCATTTGACGAAGTAGGCGATTGAATATAATGAATTCATTATATTCAATCGTATAACTCCTACTGCTCGAACGGGGTTTTATGAACGGCTCAAACTATAATGACTCTCTCAACGTCAGAATTTTAGTGAAAAGAAATTCTTTCAGAAAAATATATTATCAATCTGTAGTAATCCTCTTTTTCCTCAGTATAAGTTTAATTTCAGTAAGCCAAGTTTATTCGCAGCAAACCACTCAATATTACCAAACAAATTCTAATAGCAATCAGTCAACGACCAAGCAGGAAATCGCCCGTTTCGATATTAAAGTCGCGCGTGACGGCAACTCCTTGCCGATAGGTCAAGTGCCGCGCGTCCGCAAAGGCGATGTTCTTAAATTCAGATTGATTGACGAGCCGATCGGCGGTGTCAAGCTCGACGAAACGTCCTGGGACTGGACTCTGGTTGTCGCTTACGCCAACCCGCTCGTCAATCAGCAAAGAGAGGAAACCGTCAGCCCCGAAGTCAGATTTCGCAAGACCGGCTGGTATAAGGAATATTCATTTACAGTTCCGTTTGACAGCCAGCCCGTCTTTTTCTTAAGCCCGCGCCAACTTCCGCGACCAAATCGTCAAGGCGATGAATAAGAATTTCGGCGACATCAGCAAGATCGGCGAGAAAATGGTGGAAATCTCCGGGGCTTATGCGCAGATTAATACCTTTCTTAACGAGCTGCAGACGGTCATCAACCGGAATCAATACGGTTATTATCCATCCCAGTCCGGTTACGATCCATATAGTTCTTACAATCCTTATAATAGCAGTTACAATCCATACTCCGGGCAGTCGTCATACGGCAGTTCATATAATTACAACTCACCGTACGGGTATAGTTCGCCTTACGGCTCGCAGCCCGGTATTTATAATCAAACACCGGCGTGGCTGGATTTGGCGGTCGAGCGATTGGCGAAAAGTTTTAATATTCAAATGCCGAGCTGCTGGTATGCCAACAACCAATACAATAGTCAATACAACAGTTATAATCCCTATAATACTTATACAGGCGGGACGACCAGCACCGGCAGTAGCTATACCAGCAGTTATTACGGCAGCGGTTCTCCAACGCCAGCCACCGGCAGCGGCAGTTATGCTCCCGGTAGCGGCGGATTAGACAGAAATGATTTCGTCGCCCGCTCGCAGTGCGTCGCCAGAGCGGTCAACCCGCAGGATTTTGACATCAGCGTGACGAGAATGTGGCAGCAGGGCGGAGTCTTTCTGGTTGCCGAACTTCAGAAAAAATATCCGCAGCTCGCTTTTTACATCAATGTCGCCGCCGTCGCCATTGATTTTATCGTCAGGGCTTTTCAGAAATCGCCCGTCAGAATCGTTCCGACTATTATTTCTACGAATATCACCGCTAATACGAGCAATTATCAAAATTATCCGGTAAATACGACCGCCAGTTCTTATACTTCATCTTATTACCAATCGCAGAACTTTCAATCCGACCCGAATCAAACAGTCACGGCTTCGACTAATGCGCCGCCCGCCGATTCCAAAATATCGCTTTACTCGAACACACCGCCGAGCAATCAGGGCTATTTGACAACCTATCCGATTGTGGTCGAGAAATGGCAGGCTGAACCCGACGCGGAAATCGTTCGTCTGAACACGCCCGCCTTAAGCGAAGCCTGCCTGCACACGGGGCTTAATCTGCTCAAAAACACCAATCTGACCGACGACTGGACGGGTGATAATTTCACGCGCGATTTCAAGCTCGTCGTCACCTCCGATAACGGTTTTAGAAAAGAATTTCCGCTTCGTAAAAATCTGGGCTTAGGCGGCTGGGAACTTAATTTAACTCCGCCGGACGCGGCGCAGATTCCCAAAATAGCAATGTCTCTTGAAGGAGAGATCGTCGGGATGCGCGGGTTCAACGAGGTGAGAAGCGAAAAGTTCAAACTTCCGGTTGCGGGCAGCAGTAAATGGGAGATGGTTCCGGCGACGCAAGCCGATTTCGCGGTCGGCGGAAAGAAACGCATCGCCCTTCGCAACACAATCGGAGATTGCCTGTGCGTTCAGAGCGTCACTTACAAACCGGGCTTCGGAGGACAGTTCACGTTTGACAGAAGCGGCGGTGAAAATTCCTTGCAAGTTTCGCCCGATAATCTTTCGGTCTGGTTCGAGGTTGAGACGAGCAAGTTTCAGCCCGGTCAGGGAACGCTCGAAGTGAAAACCTACGGCGGTGAAATCGTTCCCATACCTCTCAAGCTTTACCCCGCGCTTCCCGAAATCAAAGATGTTCGCGTGGCGCGCGGCGACCGACAGATTCTTTTAACAGGCGAGCGACTTGAACAGCTTCGCTACGTTGTCGTTAATGGCTACCGGGCGACTATCCAGCCGAACACTTTTGCACCGCCCGACAGTGATAATCCGCAGCTTTCAACGAAATTGGCAATCTTCGACGACCCGCGAATCAAGCAAACCGGCGCGACCGCTTCGCTCGAACTAGGGTTAGAAGACGAACGGCGTTTTTCCTACCCGCAAAACTTTACAATTCTGCCGGCGCGTCCGGCAATTTCCGCCGATGAAAAAATGGAAGTCGAAGGCATTTCCGATGTTTTCCTGGTTATGCGGGATAATCTGCCGGTGAAAAATAAAAGGAACGTCCGAAATGATGTTGCAAAAGATTCTTTCTCGCCCGGCGGCTCGATTGTAAATCAATTGATTGCCAGTCATACCTCGATGTTTCCGATAGATACCAAAGAAATTTCACTCAGCGTTCAGAACAATCTTAATGATTACGAATTCAAAAGTGAAAACATCTCGATTGAAACGCGTGTCGAGAAAAGCCAGACGGTGGCGGGAGATTATATCAAAACCGCCTCTGAAGTCCTGGATTCAAACGTCATGCGAATCAAGTTTTTTCTTTACAACGACACGCATACGAATCTCGGCGGGCGGCGCGTCCAGTTCAGAATCCATGACCGCGAGCGGGGCGATTCCGACTGGTATACGATCAAGCAGACATTTGTCAGACTGCCGCAAATACTATCCGTTAAATGCGCTTCTGAGATGAACGGGATGTGCGAGATGAAGGGAGACGGCATGGATTACGTCGGGCAGGTTTCAGTTGATGGAGGCAAGACCTGGTATCAGGGAGATAAAGGAACTTTGCAGGCGCAGCCGACGGTTGACGGTAAGTCAATGGTGATGATTCCGCAACTGATTAATAAGAAACTATTGCAAATAAAGTTGCGGGATTTTCCGGAAACTAATGGCTTGGTAGTCAATAATCTTAATTTCACTAATTCTGTTAAATCCGGCATTCCCGCAACTAAAGTTAATAGTAAATAATCAAAGAATCCCTTTTGAAAAGTTCGCAACCGAGTAAGAAATTCAATAGATTTAACGGGGTTCCTCGAAGTCGAATATTAAATGATAATCGTGAAGGCTTTATAAAAATTAAAAGGAGAATAACAATGAAAATCGACAAAAAGTTAATTGGTACTCTAATGATTAGTGCCCTGACAATAACGCTTATTGGAATTTTTGCCTTTCGGCAGGAAGCACAAATTAGTCAACAATATCAGGATGATCCGCCGACTCCGGTTCAGCCGGGCGTTATGACCGAGAAACAAAAAAAGCATAGTAGGATTTTCCCTTCAGCGCGGGGCAACCGAAAATTGATTCAGCAGTCGGGCAATGTCGAAGAGATTATAACTGTTCATTCCAGCTCAAATTTTAGTGGAAGAACGCCTCCGACAAGGGCTGGATATTTCCAAAGACTTGCTTGTCAGTCGGATTCAGTCGTTATCGCAAGAGTCATAGGTAAGGATTCACAACTTACTGAGAATCAAGACTTCGTTTTTACGGACTATGAGCTTGAAGTTGGACAGGTTTTAAAAAATAACTCGAATCTGGATATTCAGGCTTTGAAAAATATTACTTTAACTGTTCTGGGAGGTGCCGTTACAATAGGTAATCGTCACATAAAACTTACTTTAACCAGAAAATTTCCGTTGCATGTAGCTGGCGAATATCTCCTGTTTCTCAAATATGTTCCTGACGCAGAATCTTACCGGCTCATCAGCGAAAGAGGCATTTTTAGTGTTTTAAATAACCAAATTATAACTCCTGAAGATCCTTCCATAATATCTCCTGATAGCGTTGAATCAACTACCGCCTTGATTCGTGGAGTCGCTAATAATTGCTCAAATACTGGAGGTCAACAATAGTGAAAAATATTTTTTCATTTAAAGTTTTGAGGATACTTATTGCTAGTAGTTTTTATTGGCAATGTTCAGTATTGCATCAAATGCTCAGTGTCCTCCAAAAGGAGCTAATGCCGGGTGGCAAAGAATGCAAACTGGTGTTAGAACGATATACTACTTCATAGACGATGTGCAGGATGGTTTCAGAACCGCTGAAAGAGATCAGATAAAAGCGGCGTTCAATGATTGGTCTAGTAAATCGAATCAAACCTGCATCAAACTGCTATTTGTAGAAGGCACATCAACAAGTGCTGATTATTACGTTCACTTTAACGGCAGCCCGATTGGAGAAACTTTCACTAAAGTTCCACATACTTTATATGTAACTCACGCCGATACTTATATTCAAATGTCTGATTTTGATAGAGATAATACTGGAAACGATACAATATTTCTAAAAGCGATGTTGCATGAGATCGGGCATACAATGGGACTTGGTGATGTAGACTCAGGAGGAGTTGCGGGAGCATCTGTGATGAATACATACGATCCGGTTTTCAATAGAAATGATCCTCCTCCTAATTATCTTGCGACATCAGTACAGCCGTGTGATATAAATAGCATAAATAACAGCACTCTGCAGTGCTCAAGACCAAATGATTTCCCGGCTATTCCTCCTCCTCCGACAACTGCATGCTTAAATCCAGTTGAAAATTTTAACCAAGGCGCGTGTCCGTATGGTTTTTCCTCAGATTCAACCGGCTATTACTGCTGCCAGGATACAAGCGGCGGGGAATACTGTATAGCCAATCCCGATCCACACGCTTATCCCAAGTGCTTGAATTGTGAAGAGGAAGCGCAGAACTGTGGTCAGTGGGATGAATATAATTGCATCTGTCTTAATTCTTCTCCGATTCTGATTAATGTTTCCGGCAATGGTTTTAATCTGACTAATTTTGCGAACGGCGTGAGATTCGATCTCAACAGCGACGGCGCGCCGGAACAAATCTCATGGACAGCGCCCGGCTCGGACGATGCTTTTCTCGTGCTTGACCGCAACCATAACGGCAGAGTTGATAACGGACAGGAATTGTTCGGCAACTATACCGAGCAGCCGCCGCTTACAGCAGCAGGAGAAAAGAAGAACGGATTCCGCGCTCTTGCCGTCTTTGACAGACCTGAAAACGGCGGAAACGGTGACGGCAAGATAAACAGACAAGACAGAATCTACAATGATTTGAGATTATGGCAGGACGCGAATCACAACGGCATTTCAGAGCCGAATGAACTGCACACCTTGGATTCTCTGGGCGTGAAGACGATAGATTTGAATTACAAGGTATCGAAGCGAACGGATCAATACGGCAACTTCTTTAAGTATCGAGCCATAGTCAGAGATGCGAGAGATGCCGATGTCGGCAAATTCGCGTGGGATGTGTTTCTTCTGACGCATTGACAGACATTTCAAATGGAAATTCTACGGATTAAAATTCAAACTCAACAAAGAAGCGAGCCAGAAGACTTGCTTCTTTGTTGATGAAATTTAAGTAGAATAACTTCAAAAAAACAACTGTTTTCTGCTTTATTCAATCAGAGTAATTCTCGTTTGAATGATTCTAGCTTGAATGATTCTAGCTTGAATTGAGTCGGTTTTGTTTTTATTTCAAAACGGAAGGTAAATAAATTTATGGATAAAATCAATCAAAAACTCGAAATGATGGCTACTATTTTCATTATTGTCGTCACAATTATGTTGGGAGTAGTTATAACAAAACAGTTCTTTATAACTTCTCCGGCGGCAGCGGGTCAAAACAATTCTTCAGCGCAGCTGCAACCTGCAAATAATTCACCTCTTAAGATAGACGGAGTTGATTTTTCGCAGCAGCCAAAGACGGTAGTCTTAGCTCTCCAGCCGGGATGTCACTTCTGCACCGAAAGCGCGCCGTTCTATAAACGTTTAATCGAAAGCAGCCGGGATAGGAATATTAAAATCGTGGCGGTTTTGCCAAGCTCCCTCAAAGAAAGTCAAGATTATCTTCAGAAACTTGGAATCGATAATTTGGAAATCAAAGAATCCTCTTTAAACAGTCTTAATGTGCAAGGAACTCCGACTCTGATTTTAGCCAATGAAAAAGGTGAAGTTATAAACACCTGGGTAGGAAAGCTGCCTGCCTCTAAAGAAGATGACGTTATCAATTCCATACTTCAATAAACCCGAAGTTCAATCGGCTTTTGCCCGGTGAAATTTACTTTCATGAAAGTAAAATTTGAGGATATAAATTAGAAATAAAATGCATTACAGAGTGTTTAATTAAAAGAGGACAAAATGATAAAGGGATTAAATTCATCGATCACAAAGAAACTGATATGGCTCGCTTTTCTGACCGCAGCAACGTTTTTTGTTACCAATCAGGCGCATCAAAATGAAACTGTGCAATCGAATCAACCTATTGTCAATACGCAAAGTCAGCCCGGTTCCTCGCAACAGGATTATTCAACGACATCCGACTCTGCCGATTCTCCATCGGTTTTTCGTTCTTCGTATAAATTTCTTAAGCGGCAACCGGTTCAAAGGAAACGCCCTATTCCTGCCCGTAGCAATTTAATAATTGATGAAAGTAACAATTCAGCAGAAACTACGCGGTAAATATTATCTTGGGAAATATTTTTGAATAGCTGCAAATAAAAATTACTTTCGGTAGACTTATGCTTAAATTTTACACCTTCGGCAAAGGTATGGTTAAAAGCTAAAATTACTATACGAAATTTTCATCTCTAAGTTGTCGATATTAGTGCAACAAAGGGCGTGAGCCTTTCTCTTTTGACTGCCGGATTTCATCCAACCAAATCCGCGCTGCCGGAATCGGTCTTTGCTAAAATTTCATCGAAAATAATAAGTTCGTTTTTTTCTATAAAATTCTGATTAAATTTCCCTTTGCGCCCGATGCTGATTGCTTATATCAAAAGCGAGATTTTAAAGGGCAAACAGTTTCCGTTTAATAATCATTTCTATATCTTTGAATCGTCGCTCAAGGAGTTTATTGAAAAATACGGGAAAGAATCTATCAAAGACTAAGGCGACTAGAAGAAATTCGTAGAAGGTTAAAGAATTTTAGCGGCTATAGATTTTTCTCTGATAAATTCATTGATCTTTTAGTAGCGGACTTTAGCAAACAATGTGAAAATCTTTAGAAAACTATCTGAAGATTTACAGTTGGGCTGGCGGAATGTTTACGTAATGCCGGGTATTTTTGCGACGGCAACCTTGACTTTTGCAAAACGCCTGAGAAAATATCGTTTTATTCCTATTTTGTTTTTGGGTTATGCTGAAACTTCATCGTACTAGCCACCAGAATCAGGGTTTTATAGGCATCGCCATCATATCTAATCAATCGTTCCACGGACTATAAATGTAGTATTTAGATATATTTAGATGAAAAATGTCGATTTTCTCCAGCGGCGTATCATAAAATTCTGGTTTTATGATATAGTTTTTGTTGAAAACAAGAAAATTTTAGATAAATATCTTGCTAAGTTGTTGGTTTTATTAAATAACCCGTTCTCAAATTCCGCCCCGACGGTTTTGGCGGGAATTGAAAATATTACGACTCGGCTAGTGACTCTGAAATTGCGTGAACCGCTGCCTCGATGCGCTCGATTTCCTTGTCGGTCAGTTCAGGAAATTCGTTCGTCCGTTTATTTTTAGAAAGCGTTCCCCGATTTTGCAAAATCATCCGTATCAGCAAGGAAGCGCGGCGGTCGGGCAGATCAACAATTTCCATCACGGCTTGCAAAGCGCGGTCGAAAACAATCAAAAACATGAGTTCTTCGCGCAAATCGCGGCGAATCGTTTCGCTGACGCAGGCGTAGAGAAATTCGGCAAATTTGGTGGCATCCCAATAGCGATAGAGATGCGCGGTTTTATTGCTGACCGTCATCTTGCCGCTCATCTCCAAAGTGTATTCGATAAAAGGCAAAATCG
>JBPCRW010000070.1:0-10205 GCA_050996405.1 Pyrinomonadaceae bacterium
CGGGACACCGAAGCGAGTGATTGACCGTCTAAAATCTTTTTGACTGCTTGCCGCTTAAATTCATCATACTTTCTCATCATCCTCTGATTTTATCAAAGAGAGTTTTGATTCCACTTTTATTAGACCAACTCACAGTCTGCTGGCTCAGATAAAATGTCAACAGAACCTAGGACACTATCTTTTAAAATAATTCGCGCTATTCGAGTTATTCGTGGCTAACCTTATTTCCCGCCGACGGTTTTCGCGTCCAAATCCGCGCCGATATTTTTCCCTTGAAAACCTTTGGCGCGAAGCGGGCTGTCGGGGCGCAGTCGAAAATCTTTTGCGTCCGCGTCGGCGAAACCGATTTGCCTGATTGAAACCGGATACAGATTTTTTCCGCGATAACTCGCTGCCTTCGCGCCGACGATTGCGTTATAACTTACGTCGCCGCCGGGAAAATATTTTTCGATTGTCGACGCGCCGGAAGCTGTCCCGTCGCCTTTAAAACCGTATTCATTTTCAAAAACTATATTGTTGCGAAAAACAAACCCAAGCACCGGCGCATCGTAGCTGCTGGTGATATTCCCCGAATTTATTATCGTGTTGTTTTCGATAACGAGTTCGTCCCACGCAGACGATTTCATAAAACGTCCGCCGGTTTCATTCGGATTCTGCCCGCCGATTTCTTCAAAAAAATTGTTGTGAATCGTCAGATGGTGTCCGCCGCTTCCTTCAGAACCATAGACGTTGATTCCGTTGTCGCTGTTGCGAATAATATTGTTTTTAAATTCGATGTCTTCGATAATTGTCTCTTTATCAATGTCCGCGCGCGTCGTAAAAAGAACCGCCGAGCCGTCCTGTCCCATTCCCCAGTTATTGGTCATCAAATTATTTTCGACTTTAATTCTCTTGCCGAATTTTATTTCAAAGATATTTTTAACCAGCCATTTCTGCCCGCGCCATTCGAGCGGTTTATTCATCCAATTATCTTTGACGAGGCAATCAGTCGGCACGAGTTTTAAAGTCGAACCTGCGCCGCCGAAAAGTATGTTTTCAGATGCGGCTTCGAGATAATTGTTGACGATTTCAACCGGACCATCGGTTGCCCAAATCGCAATCGCCTGACTCTCCTCGCCCTCGCGTTTGATGTCGGAAATATAACTGTTGATGATGCGTATAAATTTGCCGTTGGCGGCGATTCCGCGCCGTTGTCCTGCGGTCGGACTGCCGTGAATATAAACGCGGTCAAATTCGATGTTGTGCGGTAAATCTTCGATTCTTTTTTCTTCGGTCGTGCCGATTTGAATAATATTGCCGACACCGTTTTTGTTCGCGCCGAATTCAACGCCGACAAAGCGGTAATGATGCGCCCCGTTTGAAGCGGAAATTACAGGTTCTTCAGTCGGCGAAACTAATTTCGGCAAAACAGCCGCGTATTTTTTCGGGTCAATTCGCGTATCAGACGGCGGCAATTGCGAATCATTTGCCGAAGCGCGGATGGTGATAAATTCGTTTCCCGCTTTGTTTGGCAAAACGAAATTTCCGCTGAACGTCGCGCCGGATTGCAGTTGAATCGTGTCGCCGGATTTGGCGTGATTTAAAGCGTCCTGAAAATTTCCGCCCGCTTTGACTTGAATGATATTGCCGGACATCTCCGGCGGCGTTTCAAACGGATAATTTCGATACGCATAAATGCCGAACGCCGCCAGCGCAATCATTGCCGCAACCGCCGCAATCAGTAAATAAAATTGTTTGGAAAAATTTCCGTCGGCTTTATTTTTTTCCAGCGAACGCATTTTTTTTTCACGTTCTTTCTGTTTATGCGTCCAGATTTTTGTGCCGCTTGCGTTCATAATGATGTCAACTGTTTAATAATATATCCAACAATAAACTTAATAATACATCCAATAATAAGCCGATTTCACATATTCGCCCGCGACCGCCTGCCAGCCGAAAATTGAAAACCACCAGACGGCGGGCGGCGGTGTTTGCCAGCCCGTCGGCGCGGATTCGATGCCGATTTCGGTCGTTAAATTTTCCCGCGCGAATTCGCGTTCAAACGTTCGCAGAGCGCGGCGCGTGTGATAGGCGGAAGTGACGAGCAAAACGGTTTGCAGATTTTCTTGTCCGGCAATTTCCGCCAAAGCCCGCGCTTCGTAAATCGTTCCCGAATTTTGCGGTTTTAAAATTTTGATATTTTCGGCGGGAACGCCCTGCGCGATTAAATTTCGCCGCGCGAGTTCGATAAACGGCGTGTTTCGCTTTTCATTGCGCGACCAGCCGCCGCGCGTTCCGTCGTCGGTTAAAAAAATTTTCGCCGCCGCGCCTTTTCCAGAAAGTTCGGCGGCTTTGTTTGTGCGTTCGAGATAATTTGCCGAGCCGCCAAGCACCAGAATCGCATCGGCGCGAGCGAGCGGTTTTTCGACAATCAGATTTTCCGCCAAAACGGGCGCGATAAAAACCCAAGCCAAAAACAGCAGCAGAAAAATTACTAAAATCTTCGATGCGCGTCCAAATTTTTTCACATCTTCACTTTCGACATTATCCGTCGCAGTTCGTCAATTTTCGCGTCCCAGCTTTCCGCTCGAATCGAATTGCTGATTTCGGCGCGCGGTTTTGGATTAGCCAGCGCGATTTCGATTTTTTCGATAAAATCAGCATCAGATTTGCCGACCAGACAATTTTCCAAACTGCGGACTTCGGGAATATCGGTCGAAACAACCGGCAAACCAGCCGCCAGATATTCACGCACTTTTAGAGGATTCGCGGCGAGCGTCAATTCATTTATCGCAAACGGATTCAGCGCGACATCAAAACCTTTGCAGTAATTCGGTAACTCCGCGTAAGGTTTTCGTCCGAGAAAATGAACGTTCGGCACATCGTTTAAAATTTTCACTTTTCGTTCGGCATCAACCGTAATTTTTCCGATTAAAACGACCGAGCCGTTTTTAAAATGTTCCGCTGTCTTTTTTATCAATTCGTAATCCACCCAATCGGCAAGCAGTCCGTGAAAACCGATAATTGGATGCGGCAAACTTTTGATGTCGTCAGGAATTTTCGTTTCATCATCCAACGCCTTGCGAAAATGCGCGAAATCAACGCCGTGACGAATAATAAAAGTATTTTCATTGAATTTCCCTTTCGACTCGAAAAGTTTTTCCGCCGACACGATAACCAAATCCGCTTTTTTAAACAAATCTTCTTCGATTTCCTTTAATCCTTTTGCCGCGCCGGTGAACGCCGTGTATTCGTCAACGCAGTAATAAACAAGCGCGGCTTCGCCCAGTTTTCCTGCCAAAAGTCCCGCCGCCGGATTGAAAATTATATTCAGCGGATTTTTAAAATCCAGTTTTCGCATCGCTTTTTTCACCTGGCGCAAAAGAAATTTTTCGTTGAAATTTCTGACCGCTTCATTTCCATACGCAGGAATTGCCAGCGGATTTAAGACAAAGATATTTTTTTCCGCTTCGCGCACCGGCTCTGTAAAGGCTTTTAATTTTTTGACAATCCGCGAGAAATCTTTTGACGAAGCGGTCGGCATCCGGTTGGCAATCGCGTTTATCCACAAAATACGATTGTCGCGTGATAATACGCGCATCAAATGCGTTTTCGATAAAGGGTCGCCCGTCCAATCGTGGCTGAAACAAACAATGTCGCGCCCGCGCAAGATGCTTGAGGCTTTACTTTTATTTTTTTCTAATATAGCCGTTGCCATTAAATTTAAAGTTTGGGAATTTCAAGGTCTTTGCAGATTTTGTCGGCGAGATATTCGTTTATTTCTCGATGACGGGGAACGGCAGTTGATTTTCTCGCTTTTCGATTCACATAAACGGCTGTGATTTCCGCCTTCGCGCAAAAGTTCACAGCCGTTTTTCTCCAAATAGCGAATCAAATCACGATATTTCATGCAGCTTTGAGCATCATCGTTTCACGAATCAAATCTTGTTCGCCGAGTTCTTCTTCAGCTAAAATGCGATTCGCTTCCAGCACGAGTTCGACCGCTTCCTTTAGATTTTCTCGCGCTTCTTCGAGCGTCGCGCCCTGCGTATTCGCGCCCGGCAATTCCTCTACAAAACCGATATAGCCTTCCGGCACTTTTTGAAAAACAGTAGTTAATTTCAGTTCCATAATTTTCTCTCCGCTTCTCTTTTACATTACCGTTTCGGCAACGGCAAGTTCGCTTTCGGTTTCCCGCGCCGATTCGCCGTCAAAAAACCTGCGCTGCCAGATTTCAAAATTTACTAGAAACCAAATTCGCTCGTCGTGATGCTCGCCCGCGTTGTGACGCTTGACTAATTCGCGCACGAAATTTGGTTCAAAAATTCCGCGCCGCAAACTTCTTTCGCTCGTCACATATTCCTCAACGATTCCGCGAAATTCGTTTCTAAACCAATTTCCGACCGGCACGGGAAAACCCATTTTCGAGCGCGTTAAAATTTCGGCGGGCAAAATTCCGCGCATCGCTTCACGCAAAATCCATTTTGTTTCGCGTCCGCCGCGCAGCTTCATTCTTTGCGGAAGTTTTGCCGTGTATTCGACCAGCCGATGGTCAAGAAAAGGCACGCGCGATTCAATCGAAGCCGCCATTGACATTTGGTCTTGCTTCATCAAAAGCTCGTGCAGATAAGTTTTCGTGTCGGCGTAAAGCAGTTTATCGAGCGTGTCGCGCGCGTCCGTTTTTTCAAGCCATTGGTTTTGATAATAATACGGATTTTGTTTTTCGATTCGCGCTTTTGTTTCCTCTGACAAAAGTTTTTCCTGCATCGATTTTCCGAACACGGCAAAATTGTCGAAGAAAAGATTTTCGATGTCACTCGCGCGCGTCAAAAAAGTCCGGTCGAGTTTTCCGCCGACGAGCGACACGCTAGATTTAACCGCCGAACGCAGAAACGCGGGCGCGAAATTTTCGTATTTTTCGCCGTAATTTAAAAGCTGCAAAGTTTTCGCGTAACGCCCGTAACCGGCTAAAATTTCATCCGCGCCTTCGCCCGTTAAGACAACTTTGACGTGCTGCTGCGCTAATTTCGAGACAAAATAAAGCGGAACGGACGCGATAAATCCGAGTGGCTCGTCTTCGTGATAAACGAGATTCGGGAGTTCGGCGAAAAATTGTTCGGGCGTGATTGTAATTTCGTGATGCTCGGTTTTAAAGGCTTTCGAGACGATTCGGGCAAATTCAAATTCGTTGGCTTCGCGTTCTTTGAAACCGACGGAAAAAGTTTTTACCGGTTCAGAAACCACCCGCGCCATCATCGCCGCAATCGCCGACGAATCAATCCCGCCCGACAAAAACATTCCGAGCGGCACGTCCGCCATCAGGCGCAACTCGACCGACTTTTTAAATAATTCGCGCCATTCTTCGATAAATTCCGCGTCGGATTTTTCCTCGTGCTTCGGCTCAAACGAAACGTCCCAGTATTTTTCAATTCTAATTTTGCCGTCTTTCCACGTCAGAAAATGCCCGGGCAAAAGACGTTTGACATTTTTAAAAAGCGTTTCGTCCGCGCTCGTTCCGTGATTTGCCAGTTGGTCTGGAAGCGCGTTGTAATTTAGTTCGGGTTTAATCACTCCGGCTTCCAGAATCGCTTTTATTTCCGACGCGAAAAATAAATTCCCCTGCTCGTCCGTTGTGTAGTAAAGCGGTTTTATACCCAAACGGTCACGCGCGATAAAAAGCTCCTTTTTGCGTTTATCCCAGATTGCGAAAGCGAACATTCCGCGCAATTTTTCGACCGCTTTCGCGCCGTATTCTTCGTAAAGATGCAGAATCGTTTCGGTGTCGCAATGCGTCTGAAATTTGTAGTCTGCGGCTTCGAGTTCGCCGCGATAATCGGCGTGATTGTAAATTTCGCCATTATAAACGATGACGACCGATTCATCCGCATTAGACATCGGCTGATGCCCGTGCGCGACATCAACAATTGATAATCTCCGATGCCCAAGCCCGATATTTTCGCAGGTAAAAATCCCGCCGTCGTCCGGTCCGCGATGCAAAAGCGCGTCGCGCATCCGGCGCAGAACAGATTCGTTAATTCGTTTGTTTGAATTGGATGAAAAAGCTATTCCGTTAATTCCGCACATAAAATAATTTGTTATTTGAATTTTGAGGGATAAAATTAAGGTTGGCGATTTACTAAATTGAAATAAAGTTCAAGCCATTTTTCACGAATATTTTCCCAAGAGTATTTTACACATTCGAGGTGCGCGGCGGCAATTATTTTTTTCGCTAATTCTTTATCTTCCAAAAGTTTTATCGCTTCACGCGCTAACGCTTCGCTGTCGTTTTTCTCGACCAGCAAACCCGTTTTGTCCGTTTCGACAATAAAGGGAATGCCGCCCGCGCCGGTCGAAACGACGGGCGTTCCCGCCGCAAACGCTTCGATAATCGAATTCGGCATATTGTCCACGTTCGACGAATTCAAATAAATATCCGCGCGGTCGTAAAGCGCGGGCATTTTTTCCTGCGCGACTTGTCCGAGAAATTCGACATTTTCGAGTTTCAATTCTTTGGCGAGAGCGTGCAGTTTTTCTCTTTCCTCGCCGTCGCCCGCAATAATCAATCGCGCTTCGGGAATTTTTTTTTGAAGAACCGCGAATGCTTGCAGAATGCAGCCGACGTTATACAGCGCGTCAAAATTCCGGTTTGACAAAAAAATCGGACACAGCGTTTCGCGCTTGCGAAAACGATAATTTTTCGTATTGACGATGTTGAAAATTGGTTCTGCTTTTAAATTGAATTCGGCAAAAACATCGACCAGAAAATTTGACGGCACGACGATTTTATCGAAAAGTTTGATGACGGACGGCGCGGTTCGCCGCCAGTTTTTTAAATGCTGTTCCGCGCCGCCGTGATGATAATGAAGAATCGTTTTTTTGCCGAAAAGTTTGGCGATTAAAATCGCCGGAGTTGTGGAAATCAAGAAACCGGTATCGCCCGCCGAAAAAATATGAATCACACGAGCGCGCGGAATTTTTTTCAATAATTCAAACATATACGCGGCGGAAACTACCATTGTGCGAACATATTTTATTTTTTGCAGAGCCTTTAAAATTTGCGGATTCGTCGGCTGAAATTCGACTTCGACTGAACCTTCATTTTTAAGATTTTCCAACAATTGTTCGGCTTGAACGGCTTGCCCGCCAACCAGAGGCTTTGCCGGAGCGACGATTAAAACGCGCGGACGTTTTTTCGTTTCGCCCGAATTTTTATCGCTCGATTTTTCGATTGTTTCCCGCCGCTTCATTTAATTTTTCGCGCCGTCAAGAGTTTCTCATAAAGCGCGAGAGTGTTTTTAAGCTGCGCTTCGGTCGAAAACTTTTCTTTGGCAATTTTCCGCCCAGCCTTGCCCATTTCTTTTGTCTTTTCGGGATTTTGCAAAAGTTCGATTAAATAATTTGCCATTTGCGCGTCGTCATTTGAATCAACTAAAAATCCGGTTTCGCCTTCGACAATCGCTTCCCGCGCGCCGCCGACATTAGTTGCGACGACGGATTTTCTCGCTGCCATATATTCCAGAATCGAATTGGAAAAACCTTCCGTAATAGAACTCAAAACGCAGATGTCGGCAATCGAAAGTAATCTCGAAACGTCGGCGCATCTGCCTGTAAAAAAAGTTTCGTTTTCGAGTCCGAGCGCGACGGCGAATTCTTTTGTTTCATTCAAAAGTTCGCCTTCGCCCGCTAAAACAAATCGTGCGTTCGGAAATTTTTCTTTCGTTTTTTCGGCGGCACGCAGAAACATTTTTTGATTTTTGACCGCGCTTCTGAAATTTGCGACGATGACGACGAAATGTAAATTTTTATCAATCGGCAAATCGAATTTTTGTAAAATCTCTTCGCGTTTTAATTTTGTCGGCGCGAATTTTTCCAAGTCTAATCCATTGTAAATCGTCAAGATTTTTCTTGCCGAAACGCCAGCGTCAACCAAATTTTTTTTGACCGCTTCGGCGTTGACAACAACTGCTTGAGCAAAATCAAAAGCGCGTCGTTCGATGAATTTTTGCGCCTTTGTTCTCATTTCCGTTTCCCGTTTGGCGGCGATTCGCACCGGAGTTTTTGCCAGCGCGCCCGCCGCCATTGCGAAAACATTCGTGTAAAAATCGCTCGACTGGATAATTTGAATCTTGTTGTCGCGCAAAAAACGCGCGCAGCGATGAACCTGTCGCAGAAAATTTGCGTCGTAAAACGAAGCAAGCGAAAATTCGGGAATTTCCGCGATTCCCAATCGCTCAATCTCGCCGCGCAGAACGCCTTCGCCGTTCAGACACGCCGCAAAAACTTCAAAACTTTTTTCTTCGCGCAGCAGACGGATTAGCTGTACGGCTTGACGTTCCGAACCGCCCGTGTGAAAACTGTTGATGAATTGAAGAATTTTCGGTTTCATTTATCGAAACATTTTTCGCTCGGTAGATTTTACAATGTTTGAGTTGCGGAAACGCGAATTTTGTGACGATTTTTGATGCGTTTTTATGATTCGTCTGAATTTTTCAAGATGCGCGTCGTCGAACGATACTGCGAAAGCGCGAGGCTGAAAACGCTTTCGTCGGTGCGGACGTTGAGACGATTTCCCAATCTTCGCGCCGCCGCAAATTTTAGTTTTTGCGGATAATTGATAATTTCCCTGCCGCCCAGATTGAATTTTGTTCCGTGAGTCATGACAAATTCTTCGGGCAAATCTTCGCCTTCGCTTAGTCGCGCCCAGAAAAAACGAAAATCCGTGTCAAAAAATTCCGTGCGGATAATTTGCGCGCCGTCGCCGAAAATCAGCAAATCGCGGTAGTCTCGATATTCGACAACAAAGGCGCGACCGCCGCTGATTTCCGTTTCAAAAACTTCCGGCTTATCCATTAAAGAATTGGTCGGCAGAAGAAATGTAAAAAATTCCTGCGAGCCGATGCCGTTTGAAACGAATTGCAGAAACGGCGCATCGACTCGCTTGCCGTAGCAGGGCGAAACCCAGCCTTCCTTTCGCCGCCAGCCGCCGTTATCGCCGAACGTAAAAAGCCGCAAGCCCGCATCTTTTTCCGATTCTTCGCCGACGCAAGAGCTGCCGTTTGCCGCCGTTTCGATATGCGGATTTGTTTTCGCGTCAAAATGAAAATTCAACTGATAATCGTTTGCGCCCGAAGTTTCGACGTAATCGCGGACAATCCAGTAATCGTTTTTTAAAAATAAAACGCTTCGCTCGTGCGTGGCAGGCGAATGCGGAAAACGCCGGTAGCCGTCGTGCGAACCTTCAAAAAAATCAAAGCGTTCATCGCTTATCCAGGAATTTACTTCAGATTTGGCTGTCGTCTGCCAGTTAAATTTCCCGCCCGTTTCAGATGAACTTTTCTCGTTAATCGAAAGCGTGTTGTGCGCCTGCGTAGAACGAAAATAATCGCGCGCTCTCTTAGATTCGTGATAAGTATAAGTTCCAGCGTCACGCAGAAATGTTTTGCCGCCCGCCGCGCAGTCAATCATCAGCGAGTCGGCGTGCGAATGCCCGCCAGAAATCGCGCCTAGATTTCCGCCGTCAATCAAAAAATAATTATCGGTGTCTGCCCAGCCGTCGCGCATCAAGTAATAGCCGCCTGCCGGAAAATCTTTCGATGTTTTTTCAGGCGAAAATGTGCCGAGCGTTTCAAAATTTTCCGCGCCTTCCGCGCCGAACAGCCAGATGGTTTCCTCGCTTAAATTTTTGGCGACGAATTTATAATCGCCGCGCCCGAAAAGAGTCGCGCCGTTTGAAAGAAGATAACGAAAATCGTCCGGTTCAGATTCGCCTAACGGCAGACATCTTCCGCCGTCGTCGTCGCCGACGAGCGGCGTTGTGCCGTCGGGTCTGGTGACGAACATCAGAAAATCGAGTTGTTTTTGCAGATTATCGACAAGTTTTCCCCGCGAATTTTTGTCCGAATCCAAATCTTTTAAAATCAAGAATTGCGTGTAAAAATCCGCTGTGTAACGCTGATACCAGGTTGACTGCTCGAAATAAACGCCGTCCGGCAAAATCTGTTTGTCGAGTTCGCTCAAAAGAATTTCCTCGCCCACGCGCCGCCATTCACGGCTTTGCGTAAAAAATTTCAACTGCGTTCCGAGATAATAAAGTCCGAGTGCTTCGCCCGTCAGATGCGTGTTTGGGCTGAAATAAGTCGAAAGATATTTTTCGACGTGACGGGCGTGCAGATAAAGAAATTTCAAGGCTTTTTGAAACAAGGCGGGCGAAAAACTTTTCGCGTCTT
>JBPCRW010000094.1:0-4984 GCA_050996405.1 Pyrinomonadaceae bacterium
TCCGGTGGGGAGCGAGTTTTTCGGCGGCGTGAATTACATTCTGAAAGAGTCTGATAAACGCAAGCTTTCAGGTGAGGAAATGATTGCGTATTGGATGGATTGGACGAAAAAATATCCGATTATTTCCATCGAAGATGGTCTAGCCGAAACCGATTGGAAAGGTTGGACAAAAATCACCGAACAACTCGGAAAGAAAATTCAACTCGTCGGCGACGATTTATTCGTCACAAATACGAAATTTCTGCAAAAAGGAATTGACGTTGGCGCGGCAAATTCGATTTTAATAAAAGTCAATCAAATCGGCACTTTGACCGAAACTTTGGACGCGATTGAACTTGCCAGAACGAACAATATGACCGTCGTCATCTCGCATCGTTCCGGGGAGACGGAAGATTCGTTTATTGCGGATTTAGCGGTTGCGACCAACGCCGGACAAATCAAAACCGGCTCGCTTTCCCGCAGCGACCGCATCGCCAAATATAATCAGCTTTTGCGAATCGAGGAAGATTTAGGCGATTCGGCGCGTTATCTCGGACGCAAAACGTTTTACCAAATTAAAATATAATAGGACTTTCTCACTTTTTGCAGAAGCCCGCACAAAGTAAGGACGCAATGACGCAAAACACACTTACTTCGTGCGTGTTTCTGTATTTTTGAGAAAGTCCTATATAAATCATTTTTAGATTTCCAATCTCAAAAGGCGAGCCGTCTGACTCGCCTTTCTTAAAGTTCATTTTCGATAACGATTAAATTTCGTCGTCATCAAAAGCTGCATCTACGTCTTCCATATCGAAAACTTCGGTGTCGCCGACAAACGGTTCGCCGGTTTCGCCTTCGATTGAAAAGCCGTCCATATCTTCCGCGTCAATCAGCGGAATATCAAGCTGCGAATCCGGTAAATCTATTCCGCCCGTAATAAGCGGCAGATAATCGTCTTCGCGTTCCTGTTTTTTCTCGACCGTGTTGTCGTAGTCAACCTCGACGTTGCGGTAATAACGCATTCCCGTTCCCGCCGGAATCAAGCGTCCCATAATGACATTTTCTTTAAGCCCGCGCAGGTAGTCGATGCGACCGGAAATCGCCGCTTCGGTTAAGACGCGCGTCGTTTCCTGAAACGATGCCGCCGAGATAAACGAATCGGTTGAAAGACTCGCTTTCGTGATTCCGAGCAGCAGCGGTTCATATGTCGCCGTCTGCCCGTCTGCTTCTCTGACGCGGGCGTTTTCGTCCGCCAGACGGAAACGGTCAACCTGTTCTTCAAGCAGAAAATCGCTGTCGCCGACATCCTTGATTTTCACCCAGCGCAGCATCTGACGAACGATAACTTCGATATGTTTGTCGTTAATCAAAACGCCTTGCAGACGATAAACTTCCTGCACTTCGTTGACCAGGTATTGCTGCAATGCCTCCGTTCCGAGAACGCGCAGAATGTCGTGCGGATTCAAAGGTCCGTCCATCAACTGCTCGCCGGATTTAACGTGGTCGCCTTCCTGCACGTTGATATGCGTTCCGCGCGGAATGTCGTATTCGCGCTCGCCGCCGTCCGAACCGACGACGATAATCTTGCGCTTTCCTTTAGCGATTGCGCCGAATTTAACTTCGCCGTTAATCTCGGACATCATCGCAGTTTCGCCCGGACGACGCGCTTCAAACAGTTCGACGACGCGCGGCAAACCGCCCACGATGTCTTTTGTTTTCGTCGTTTCACGCGGAATTTTGGCGATAATGTCGCCCGCTTCGACCGCTTCTCCGTCTTTGACCAAAAGGTTGGCGCGAATCGGCATTTGATAAGTTTTCAGCATTTTATTGCCGCTGCGGATTTCCAGACGCGGCTGATGTTTTTCATCCGAATCTTTAACCACGAGGCGCGTTTGACCGGAAACTTTATCGGTTTCTTCTTCGACGGTTTTGCCTTCCTTCAAATCCTGGAATTTAACCGTTCCCGAAACTTCCGTCAAAATCGCAAACGTGAACGGGTCCCAGGTCGCCAGCAAATCGTCTTCCTTAACTTTCTGACCGTCTTTAACCTGAACGTGCGCTCCGTAGACGATTGAATATCGCGCCACTTCGCGCCCGCGTTCGTCAATCAAGGCGAGTTCGCCCTGCCGTTTGACGGCGATAATTTCACCGGCGCGGTTTTTGATAACGGACAAATCAATATATTTAACCGTTCCGTCCATCGCGGCGGCGTGTTTTGTTTCCTGTTCCAGCCGCGCCGTTCCGCCGACGTGAAAAGTTCTCATCGTCAACTGCGTTCCCGGTTCGCCGATTGATTGGGCGGCAATCACGCCGACCGCTTCGCCGATTTCAACCGTTTTGCCGTTTGCCAGATTGCGACCGTAGCATTTGATACAAACGCCGCGCCGCGATTCGCAGGTCAAAACCGAACGAATGCGAACGCCGAGCAAGCCCGAAAGCTGAACTTTCGATGCGAGGTCTTCGTTGATTTCAGCGTTGGCTTCGACGATTGTCGAACCGTCAACCGGATCAATAATATCGTCGAGCGAAGTTCTGCCGACAATTCTATCGCGCAAACTTTCGACTTCTTCGCCGTTGCGAACAATCGCTTCCGCCCAAATTCCTTTGAGCGTTCCGCAATCGGGTTCGGAAATAATCACGTCCTGCGCCACGTCAACCAGGCGGCGCGTCAAGTAACCGGAGTCGGCAGTTTTCAGAGCCGTATCCGCCAGACCTTTGCGCGCGCCGTGCGTCGAAATAAAGTATTGCAGAACGTTCAAGCCTTCGCGGAAATTGGCTTCAATCGGCGTTTCGATAATTTCGCCGTTCGGTTTCGCCATCAGTCCGCGCATCCCCGCAAGCTGACGAATCTGCGCTTCAGAACCGCGCGCTCCCGAATCAGCCATAACCAAAATCGGGTTCAATTCGTTGCGGTCTTTTTCGCGCTGGTCCATCGCTTTGAACATTTCCTTCGCAACTTTATCCGTGACATCCGACCAAATCGCCGTTACTTTATTGACGCGCTCCATATTGGTCATCGTCGCGTCTTCGTATTGCTTTTGCAGTTTATCAACCTGCGCCCGCGCTTCGGCGATAAGTTTCGGTTTTGAAGCCGGAGTTACCATATCATCGATGCCGACGGAAATTCCGGCTTTTGTCGCATACAAAAATCCGAGCGTTTTCAAATCGTCTAACAGCGCGACCGTCTGGTCGTGTCCAAGTTTTAAATGCGCGAAATTAACCAAGGATTGCAAACCTTTTTTCTTGAACATTCCGTTGACATATGGCAAGCCGTCGCGCAGCAGACGTTCGTTGAAAATCACGCGCCCGACCGTCGTATCAATCGTGCGATTCACGCCGCGCTGAATGTTTGCCCGCATCACGTCCTGCGAATTGTGTTCGGTCATCAAATCAATCAAATCGCCTTTCAAACGAAGTTTGATTTTCGTTTGCGTTTCGACAGCTTTCGCATCCAGAGCAAGCAAAACTTCTTCGGTCGAATTAAAGTATTTGCCTTCGCCTTTAAGTCCATCGCGTCCGCGAGTCAAATAATAACAGCCTAAAACAATATCCTGCGACGGCACGGCAATCGGCTGACCGGATGCGGGCGATAAAAGATTGTTTGACGCGAGCATCAAAACCGACGCTTCAATCTGCGCTTCGGGCGAGAGCGGAATATGAACCGCCATCTGGTCGCCGTCAAAGTCTGCGTTAAACGCCGTGCAGACGAGCGGATGGCTTTTTATCGCTTTGCCTTCGACCAGAACCGGCTCAAACGCCTGGATTCCGAGTCTGTGCAAAGTCGGAGCGCGATTCAGCAAAACGGGATGTTCTTTAATCACGTCTTCCAATATGTCCCAGACAATCGGCTCTTGCCGTTCGACCATTTCACGCGCCTGTTTAATTGTAGCGGCGTGTCCGTCGCGTTCGAGTTTGTTGTAGATAAACGGCTTGAAAAGTTCCAAAGCCATTTTCTTCGGCAATCCGCATTGATGAAGTTTCAGTTCCGGTCCGACGACAATCACTGAACGACCGGAATAATCAACGCGCTTGCCTAAAAGATTCTGTCTAAACCTGCCTTGTTTGCCTTTCAAAGTTCCAGACAAAGATTTTAACGGGCGATTGTTCGCGCCGCGCAAAACTCTGCCGCGTCTGCCGTTATCAAACAGCGCGTCAACCGCTTCTTGAAGCATCCGTTTTTCGTTGCGAACGATAACTTCCGGCGCGTGCAGTTCCATCAATTTTTTCAGACGATTGTTGCGATTAATCACGCGGCGATAAAGGTCGTTTAAATCCGAAGTCGCAAACCTGCCGCCATCCAGAGGCACAAGCGGACGCAGTTCCGGCGGAATGACCGGAATAACATCCAGAATCATCCATTCGGGTTTGTTGCCCGACTTCAAAAATGAATTCGACACCTTCAGACGTTTCGAGTATTTCAGTTTTTTCTGCTGCGAAGTTTCCTCGCGCATTTTCTGACGAAGCTCGACGACGAGTTCTTCGACATCAACCTTCATCAAAAGTTCTTTAATCGCTTCCGCGCCCATTTTGGCAACAAATTGATGCGGATAATCGCGCATCAATTCACGATAGCGGTCGTCCTGAAGCAAATCTTTTTCCTTGAGTCCGGGAACGTCGCCCGCATCAACGACAATATAAAGTTCAAAATAAAGAATTTTTTCGAGGTCGCGCAAGGTAATGTCTAGAAGATGCCCGATACGCGACGGCAAGCCTTTGAAAAACCAGACGTGCGAACAAGGGCTTGCCAGTTCAATATGTCCGAGACGTTCGCGGCGAACTTTCGCCTGCGTTACTTCGACACCGCATTTATCGCAGATCACGCCGCGATGTTTCATCCGTTTATATTTTCCGCAGAGACATTCCCAGTCGGAAACCGGACCAAAAATACGGGCGCAAAACAGCCCGTCGCGCTCCGGTTTAAATGTGCGGTAATTAATTGTTTCCGGTTTCGTCACTTCGCCGTGCGACCACGAACGAATTTTTTCAGGGCTGGCAAGGCTGATTT
>JBPCRW010000162.1:0-6023 GCA_050996405.1 Pyrinomonadaceae bacterium
AGTGGTGCGATGTTTAGAAGTCAACAGCCGTTTGAAAACACGGCTGCTGCGCTCTCGCGCTACATCTCCGGCTAAATTTGCCAACGCATTAAATTATAGCCGGAGTCTTGCGCTAATCTTGGATAAAACCGGAGAACAAATTTTATTCTCGATTAAATTTTTTCGCGTCGAGCTTTCGGCACTAGAAAAAGAAACGCCCCCAGAATATCAGGCTCAACAAAAACGCCAGCGCGTAAATGATAATTTTAATTAAACTCATAAGTTTTTATCAAGCAAAATCCGGGAGACTGAAATAAGTCTTTTGACTAAAAAAGCATTTTAGTTCTGTAATTGTTACGATGTCAACGATGAAAATTAAGTTTTCCGCGCTCGTTTTGTAGCAAACCCGGCGCGTGGAACTTGAAACAAATTTCAGTTAGAATCACGAATTGCTCAATGCTGACAAATCCGTTTTATAAATTGACGAAAAACCGTTTGCTTTGCGCCGCGTTTTTTATTTTATGTTGCGCGATTATCGGCAAGGCGCAGGATGTCGAGATTAAAATAAAAATTCTGCCGTCGTCGCGGGTTCGGGTGGAAGGAAAATTTCGCGCCTCGAAAAATATCGAAGCGAGCCGCGAAATTTCGTTTCCGCAAAATTATGCAGACGTTTCCGAACTTGGACGACGCATCGAAAATTTGGAATTGTTTGACGAAAACGGCGCGAAAATCGAATTTAAAAAACTGTCGGCGGGCGAATTTCAAGCAGAAAAAATTCCCGCGCGTTTCGATTATGAAGTGAAAACCGACGTGCCGGAAAATCCGGCTTTTGAGGCGCATGTTTCGTGGCTTGCGGCAAATCAGGGAATTTTAATGACGGGCGATTTACTGCCCGAATGGAAAAGCGTTCGGAAAATTTCGGGTAAAATTATCTTTGAAATTCCCGCAAACTGGAAAATTTCGAGCAGCGAAACAAAAATGGGCGAAAATGTTTTCGCCGTCGCGGACGTTGAAAAAGCAATTTTTTTAGTCGGAGAAAATTTTCGGGAAACGGCGACGCGGATTGATAAAACAAATTTGAATCTGGCAACGTCCGGCGAGTGGCAATTTTCCGACACGGAAGCGGCGGAAATGGCAGCATCAATTCTGACGGAATACCGGAAAATGTTCGGCGAAATTCCTGTAAAACAAGCGCAGATTATTTTGCTTCCGTTTCCTTCGCGCGCCGAAAATCCAGATCGCTGGCGGGCGGAAACGCGCGGCGCGACGGTGACGATTATTTCCGGCGCGCTGCCGTTTAAAAGTCAGGCTTTGCAGCGTCTTCACGAACAACTGCGGCACGAAATTTTTCATTTGTGGATTCCGAACGCCGTCAATTTAACCGGAAATTATGATTGGTTTTACGAAGGTTTTACGGTTTATCAAGCGTTGCGAACCGGCGTTTGGACGAATCAAATTCGGTTTGAAGATTATTTAAACACGCTTGCTGCGGCATTTGATTTGGCAAAAAATCAAAACATTTCGCTCGTCGAAATGTCGAATCGTCGCTGGCTCGGCGGAAACGATTCGGTGTATGCGCGTGGAATGATGGCGGCGTTTTTGTGCGATTTAGCGATGCTGAATCAGAGCAAAGGAAAGCGTTCGCTAACGGAAATTTTTCAAAAGGTTTATCAAAAATATCACGTTTCAGATTTGCAGACGGATGGAAATACGGCAGTTCTCGAAATCCTGAAATCGTATCCCGAATTACAGATAATTATTCAAAATTATATTAAAGGCGCGGCGAAAATCGAATGGCAAAGCGAATTAAACCAGTTCGGCATCGAAACTTTTACAAATAATAATGAAACGCGATTGAAAGTAGCTTCTGAATTGAGCGGGCAGCAGAAGGATTTATTGGATAAACTGGGTTATAATCAATGGCGCAAACTTTTGCGGGCGAAATGATGAAAACGGATATTAGGCAAAATAAAATCAGGACTTTCTTAAAATGCGGAAACGCGCACGGAGTAAGCGTGCGTTTTGCGTTTGCGCCTTTACTACGCGCGGGCTTCTGCAAAACTGGGAAAGTCCAGAAAATATTTTTTTTAGCGGCAATCTTGTTAATTGCTCTGGCGTTGGGCGGCTGCGGAACGGCGAAAAGCGCGGTCGAAAACCTGACAAATCTCGCCGGATTAAATGAAACCGGCACGGTCATTGCGAAACGGGCGCAGATTCGCAGTTCATACGCGGTCGTCGCGGCGGATTTGCTCGAAGTCAAACGCGGGCAAAATCTGGATATTTTGGAAGAAACCGATTTTGAAAAAGTTCACTGGTATCGGGTGCGCGCGCACGACGAAGACAGCACCGAAGGTTGGATTGAAGCACAGAATATCATCACGGGTGACGCGCTCGATAAATCCAAAAAACTCGCCGAAGAAGATAAGGATTTACAGCCGCAGGCGACGGCGCAGCTTCGCGCGATGTCGAATTTAAGGCTTGCTCCCGAACAGAATCCCGACAACATTTTATATAAACTGGAAAGCGGCGCGACGTTTGAAATTATCAATTGGAAATACGTTCCGAAAGTTCAGGAGAATACAGATACGGAAGCCATAGATAATTCAAATGTAAAAATTCCGAAGACGAAGAATGCGGAAGTCGAAGCCGCCAAAGAAGACAATACTCCGCAGGATTTAGACGAAAAATACGACATCTGGTATAAGGTGCGGCTCGACCCTTCGGTTTCGCCCGCGCCCGCCGGTTGGGTTTTCGGCAGACAAGTTCAACTGCAAGTGCCGAGCGATATTATTTTTTACCAATCGGACGCGAAAAAATTTGTCACGTGGCAGAGAATTGACCAGGCGAACAACAACGAAAAACCTTCGACCAAAGACGCGGCGCGAATTACGACTCCGGGCAGTTGGGTGATTTTATCGCGCAGTAATACCGTTAAATCGAAAGACGGCAACGAGCCGGATTTTGACGGTATTCTCGTTCTGGGCTATGACAAATACAACGAAGAACATTACATGGCGTATCGAATCGAAAACGTCTGGGGCGACATTCCGCTGAAGGTCGAAGGCGCGGGCGACACCAAAACATTTACGGTCAGACTTCGCAACGCCGCCGGTCAATCCGAAGAAAAACGCTTTACGATTATCAAGGATGCGAAAGGTCGCCTTCATGTCACGCCGCCTGCGGATATTTACACGGATAAAAATGCAAAATAACAAAGAAGATTTGTTTAATCCGTTTCCCGAACCCGTCGAACTGGAAATTACAGACCGTCTCGATTTGCACGCTTTTGCGCCGCGCGACGTAAAATCAGTCGTCGAAAATTATTTGCGCGAAGCCCGCGCGAAGGGTTTTTCGATAGTTAGAATAATTCACGGCAAGGGAATCGGAGTTCAGCGCGAAACGGTAAGAAAAGTTTTGGCGGAAACGGATTTTGTCGAATCTTTTAAAGACGCGCCCGCTTTTTCCGGTCACTGGGGCGCAACTATTGCACATTTAAAGCAGAAGGCAGAAGTTAGAAGTTAGAAGACAGCTAAAAGAATAGAAGTTGGAAGCCGGAAGATAGATTAACTATTTCACAGTTGGCATCTTCTAGCTTCTGTCTTCCGGCTTTTGTCTTCCGCTATCAAAAGTGTGCAGTTCGTATTGAATTTTCAGCCAGACTAAAAAACAGGGAACGACTTTCAATCCGTAAGCCTCAAAAAAATTATGCCGCCAGGCGGAAGGAAAAACGCTCGTCGAGCCGAGCGAAGTAAAAACTAAAACGAGAAAAATCAAGATGTAATCGGCGATATTTTTCCGGCTGTCTGCAAACCAGATTGCCGCGCCCGTAACGGCTGTAATATACGTCGGCGATTCGGCGGACTGATTGAAAATCACCAGAAAAATCAGCAATGAACACAAAAGTTTGCGGCGAAAAACAGCATCGGAAAAACGTCTGAAATAAACGAACGGCGCGAGAAGAATCAGCAGTCCGGCAATCTGCGCGGGCAAGTAATAAATCTGTAATCCCGACCAGCGTTCGGTAACGCCCATCACCGATAACTGCGTTCCGGTTTTAAAATTTTTGATGACTTCAAACCAGCTTTCGTATTGCCAAACCAGTTCTTGAAACGAAACTAAAATTAACGGCAGCGCAAATAGTAATACAAACCAAAAAATCAGCCATTTGGCGAATTTGAATTTTTCGGAATGTAAAAGCGCGAAAACGGCAGCGGCGATTCCGTAGATTTTGATAAAAAACAGCGAAGCGACGAACAGCGCGGCACTGGAAATTTTTCGTTTTTCAAAACTCGCAAACGCGAATAAAATCAGAGCCGTGACGAGCGGATTGCTTTGATTATTCTGAATCGAATTGAAAAGTTCGACCGAAGCGACAGCGAAAATTAAAATGAATTTTTTTTCATCACCGGAAATGGTTTTGACGGCGTAGAAAAAAAGCGTGAAGTTTAATAAATTCCACAAAACGACTCCCGCCAAATCGGGCAGAAAATAAGCCAAATCGGGCAGAAAATAAAATAATCCGGCGCAGAGCGCAAACGTCGGGCTGTAAAGAAATTTATCATTGTAAAGCGCGGGATATTTGACGTAGAGATTTTGATGCGAAATCAAAACCTCAAAACTGCGGCTGAAAATTAAGTAATTGTTGATGCCTTGAAGAAAATATTTTTGGACGGAAGCGGCAATCGTCAGGACGAAAAAAAGTATACCGATATTTTGTGAAGAAATTAAAGCGCGATATTTGCGGAGCATAAAGAAGATTGAAATTATCTTTCCTCAATCACGTCCGCCCAAATTTCTTCGTCAGTTTCTTCGTAAGCAGCTTCGATAAGTTTGGCTTGTGCGGCGATTTGCAGTTCGGCATCGCTCAAACGTCGTTTCAAATATCTATTTTGACGCTCGACATCACGCAGCCGATTTTTCACCACTTTATCCATTCTTTCGAGATACATCAGGTAAAAAAATTGCAGACCAGCAACGCCTGCCAGAGACAACGACAAACAAATCAAGACATAAAACGTCATAAATTTTTCTCCGAATCTACTTGAGAAATTTCCCGGCTTTTTCGCATTATACTCTTGACCAAAGCCAAAGGAAAAGCCAAAATTTTACATCAGACGAAAAACGGAGAAAAAATAATGCGTGAAGATATTATTAATTTGAATCCCGATGCGCCGAAACTCGACCGACGCGAGTTTTTTGTGACTTCGATTCTGGCAGGCGCGTTTGCGCTTGCCATTCAGCCGATTGCGGCGCAGACAAAAATTACGACCGACGCGAACGGACTCGTCGCGGGCGAAATAAAAATTCCGGTTTCAGATGGCGAAATTCCGGCTTATCGCGCGATGCCGGATAAAAAAGGAACGTTTCCGACCGTGCTGGTGATTCACGAAATTTTCGGCGTTCACGAATGGATTCAGGATGTTTGTAGACGTTTTGCGAAACTCGGATTTATGGCAATCGCGCCGTCGCTTTACGCTCGGCAGGGCGATGTTTTGAATATGAAGGATACTCGTGAAATTATCTCGAAAGTCGTCTCAAAAGTTCCCGACGCGCAAGTTGCGTCAGATTTAGACGCGACGGTTTCTTATGCCGCAAAAAATAACGGCGACACGAGCAAACTTTCTGTGACGGGTTTTTGCTGGGGCGGACGGCAGGTTTGGCTTTACGCGGCGCACAATCCGAAATTGAAGGCGGGCGCGGCGTTTTATGGTCCGCTTGCGCCGTCTGAACGCTCGCCGCGAAATCCCTTGCAGCCGACTTATCCGGTTGACATCGCCAAAGATTTAAAAGTTCCGGTCATCGGTTTTTACGGCGGATTGGACGAAAACATCACGCCGGATAACCGCAAACAAATGCAGGCGGAATTGAAAAAGGGAACTTCAAAATCCGAAATAAATGTTTATCCGAACGCCAAGCACGGATTTTTAGCCGATTACCGCGAAAGTTATAACAAGGAAGCAAGCGAAGATGCTTGGAAAAAATTGCAGGCGTGGTTCAAGAAATACAAGGCGATTTAAAATGCAGAAACACGCACGGAGTAAGTG
>JBPCRW010000259.1:0-4461 GCA_050996405.1 Pyrinomonadaceae bacterium
GTGGTGAGTTGCGGATTTTAACTATCCACTCACCACTCACCACTCACCACTGAATTACTGTCTTTCCAGTTCCTCGTTTATCTTTAACTGCGCTTCGTCCGCAGGTTTCGTAGCGTTACTCTCCGCTTGCGTATGCGATTCCGCATTCTTAACATTGGCAACTTCGGCTTCATTTTTAGCGTGTTCTTTGGTAACTTTCTTTGATGCCTCCGTCGCTTTCGGCGATTTTGTTTCAGCCGTTTCCGGCGTTTTATCAATAACAGTTTCTTCAACCTTCGCCTTTTTGGTTTCCTTTGGTTCAGCGGCTTTTTTCGTCTGCTTCACGCCCGCCGTTTTGACAGTCTTCTCGCCGCCCGATTTATCTCCAGACTTGTCTTTTGTGTCAGAGATTTTTTTCATTTCTTCTACCGGCACATCGCTCGAAACCGCGATTGTAATGTGACAATAATGACGCTGTTCACGATACGCGCGACCTTGCGGAGCGGGGCGCATCCGGCGACGGTTTTTGTGCGCTCCCATATCTACGAAACAGGTTTTGACAAATAAATCGTCCGGGTCAATCGCAATATTTTGCCTTTCCGCCAGATAAGTCGCGTTGGCAATTGCCGAGCGCAGAGTTCTGGCAATCGGGTCAGCCGCGCGTTTGTCCGTAAATTTCAGAATGTTCAACGCCTGCGAAACATTGCGCCCGCGAATCAAATCAATTACCAGACGCGCTTTGCGAGGCGAACCTTTTAGATGTTTTAGTTTTGCTATCGCTTCCATTTCTTTTAGTGGTGAGTGGTGAATGGTGAGTGGTGAGTTTCGGAAAGTTTTTCACTCACCACTCACCATTCACCATTCACCACTAGAATTATTTTCTTTTCGCCATTTTCTCCGCTTTTGTTCCCGGATGTCCTTTGAAAATTCGCGTCGGCGAAAACTCTCCGAGTTTGTGTCCGACCATATTTTCCGTCACATAAACCGGAACGTGGCGTTTGCCGTTGTGAACACCGAAGGTTACTCCGACCATATTCGGCGTAATCGTCGAGCGGCGCGACCATGTTTTCACAGCCTGCGGTTTTTTGCCGCCTTCCTCGATTTTCCGCATTATTTTTTGGACGCTTAAATCAATAAAAGGTCCCTTTTTAACTGAACGTGGCATAATTTCTAATGGTAAATGGTGAATGGTAAATGATTATTGGAAGAACGGTTTTTCATTTACCATTCACCATTTACCATTAACAAATTATTTACTTCTTCTATCGCGCACAATCATATCTTGCGTGCGTTTGTTGCTGCGTGTTTTGTAACCGCGCGTCGGCTGTCCCCACGGGGTTACCGGATGGCGACCGCCGCTAGTTTTGCCTTCGCCGCCGCCGTGCGGATGGTCAACCGGATTCATCGCCACGCCGCGCACTTTCGGTCTTAAGCCTTTCCAGCGCGAACGTCCGGCTTTACCCAAACTGACATTTTCGTTTTCGACATTGCCGACTTGCCCAACCGTTGCCATACAAACGACGGGAACGCGGCGCACTTCGCCCGACGGCATTCTCAATTGCGCGAAACCGCCTTCTTTGGCGACAAGCTGCGCGAATGCTCCCGCCGAACGCGCCATTTGTCCGCCTTTACCGGGGCGCATTTCGATATTGTGAATCTGCGTTCCAAGCGGAATATTCTGAATCGGCAGCGCGTTTCCCGGCAAAATATCGGCTTCCGCGCCGCTCATAATCGTCGTTCCAACCGTTAAACCGACGGGGGCGATAATGTATCGTTTTTCGCCGTCGAGATATGTAATCAGAGCGATGTGCGACGAGCGATTCGGGTCATATTCAATTTGCGAAACTTTTCCCGGAACGCCGGTTTTGTTGCGCTTGAAATCAATGATTCGGTAAAAACGCTTGTGTCCGCCGCCGCGTCTGCGAACCGTAATCCGCCCGTCATTATTGCGCCCCGAAATTCTCGTTTTCGGTTCGAGCAAAGATTTTTCCGGCTTTGCGTTCGGCGTTAATTCATCGCGCGTCAGATACGTTTGGTAACGTCGCGCCGGTGATGTCGGTTTTAATTTCTTGATTCCCATTTCTTTTTAGTGGTGAGTGGTGAGTGGTGAGTTGCGGAAAGTTTTTCACTCACCATTCACCACTCACCACTATCAAATCGCTTCCGCGTAATCAACTAACGGCTCGCCTTTTTTCAAGGTCACATAAGCCTTTTTCCAAGCCGGACGACGACCTTCAAAACGTCCGCGTTTTTTCATTTTCCCTTCGTAATGAACGGTGCGGATTTTTCCGACTTTGACGTTGAAAATTTCTTCAACCGCTTTCCGAATATCGTCTTTTCCGGCGGCGCGGGCAACGCGAAAAGTTAAAATTTGTGCATCGCCTTCTTCGTTGGTTGATTCTTTTAACAGAACCGATTTTTCCGTTACGACCGGCGACTTTAAAACTTCCCAGACGCTTAAATTACTCATTGTCGTCGCCTCCTTTGTTCGGGTCGAGCATTTTATTTAATTCCTCAACCGCCGATTTAGAAATAAGCAGTTTTTCGTGATACAGCAAATCGTAAATATTTAAGCCGTAGCTGTTTGTCACCTTCGTTTTCTGCACGTTCTTCGACGAGCGAATCAAATTTTCGTTGTCGAGCGAATCAACAATCAAAGTTTTCACGGGCTTTTTGTCGTCCGATAATTTCAAATTCGCAATCGTCCCGACAAAATCTTTCGTCTTCGCGCTTTCAATAGCGAAATCTGCAAAAACAATCAAATTTCCTTCGCGCAGTCTTTCCGACAGAGCCGAGCGCAATGCTCCGCGCCGCATTTTTTTCGGTAATTGATATGACCAGTCGCGCGGCTGCGGACCGTGAACATTGCCGCCGCCTTTCCAAAGCGGCGAACGGATTGACGCGATTCGAGCGCGTCCCGTTCCTTTCTGTTTCCACAGCTTTCTGCCCGAACCCGAAACATCGCCGCGCGTTTTTGTCGCGCTCGTTCCCTGCCGGCGATTCGCCAGATAATTTCTGACCGCCGCGTGAACCAGCGATTCGTTAAATTCGACACCAAACACGGCATCTGACAACTCGACATCGCCGACTTCGTTATTACTTAAATTGCGAACCTTTGCGGTAGGCATAATCTCACTCCGTTTTGCGTTTGCTGCGTTCGTCGCGTTTGTTGCGCTCGTCGCGTTCAAACACGCTATAAACGCTATAACTCAATAAACGCAAAAACTATTTTTTCAAACTTTTCTTAACTACAACTAAACTTCCGTTTGCTCCCGGAACTGCGCCGCGAACCATAATCAAATTATTTTCCGTATCAACTTTGGCAATCGTCAAACCTTTGATTGTGACGCGCTCATCACCCATATGCCCCGACGAGCGAGTTCCTTTAATAACCCGCGACGGATACGCTGACTGACCGATTGAACCCGGCGCGCGAACCGACATCGAGCCGTGCGATTTAGGACCGCTGCTGAAATTATGCCGCTTAATCGTTCCGGCAAAACCGCGCCCTTTTGATTTGCCGACGACTTCGATTTTGTCGCCGTCGGCGAAAAAGTCCGCTTTAATTTGGTCGCCGACATTCGCTTCCGGTTCGCCTTCGAGACGGATTTCTTTCAAGATTCTGGTTGGCGGCATCCCGCTTCCCGTTTTCTCAAAATGTCCGCGCATCGGCTTTGAAACATTTTTCAACTTGATTGGCTTATCTTCAACCAATCCGAGTTGGACGGCGTTATAGCCATCTTTACCGTTTGCCGTTTTCGTTTGCACAACGACGCAAGGTCCCGCTTTGATGACCGTCACGGGTGTAACCGTGCCGTCTTCCGCAAAAATCTGCGTCATTCCAACTTTTCTACCGATGATACCGTTAATCATCTTAAATACCTCGTGATAGGTAATTGGTAATTAGTAATAGGTGAAAACTTATTACCTACTACCTACTACTTATTACTAATTTCTAGCTTTTGCCAAAGGCTTTGATTTCAACGTCAACGCCTGCGGGTAAATCCAATTTCATCAACGCATCGACTGTTTCGGCGGTCGGGTCGAGAATGTCCATCAGACGTTTATGCGTTCTGATTTCAAACTGCTCGCGCGATTTTTTATCGACGTGCGGCGAGCGCAAAACCGTCCACTTATTTTTGATGGTCGGCAAGGGAATCGGTCCCGCTACTTTCGCCCCCGTGCGTTTCGCCGTGTCAACAATTTCCTGCGTTGACTGGTCTAAAACGCGGTGGTCGTAAGCCTTTAACTTAATACGTATTTTTTCGTTCAGCATAAATTTTAGTAATTGATAATTGGTAATCGGTAATCGTTTTCGACTAATTATTTATTACCTATTACCTCTTAATTATTCGACAATTTCACTAACCGTGCCTGCCCCGACCGTTCTGCCGCCTTCACGGATAGCGAACCGCAAGCCCTTTTCCATCGCTATCGGATTGATTAACTCAATCTCCATTTGAATGTTATCGCCAGGCATCA
>JBPCRW010000084.1:0-29924 GCA_050996405.1 Pyrinomonadaceae bacterium
AAAGTCGGAATTTTTAAGCACTTTGTGTTCAGCATATTGCTAAGTCTTTTACTTCGATACTGGTTTTTTCAAAAAGACCGGATTTTATGTTCAAAGATCCAAAATTAAGCCCTTTATGTGCAAAGCCTAAATAATCTTTAGAAGTGAGAAAATTATGAAAGAAGCAGTTATTGTTTCAGCCGCGCGAACGGCGGTCGGAAAAGCACCGAAAGGAACTTTGAAAAATACACGCTCCGACGATTTGGGCGCGGCGGCGATTCGGGAAGCGGTCAAACGCGCCGAAGGTTTGAACGTGAATGAAATTGACGATGTGATTATGGGCTGCGCGTTTCCCGAAGCCGAGCAAGGAATGAACGTGGCGCGGGCAGCGGCGATTGAAGCCGGTTTGCCCGTGGAAGTTTCCGCGATGACGGTTAATCGTTATTGCTCGTCCGGGTTGCAGACGATTGCGCTGGCGGCGGACAGGATTCGCACGGGCGGCGCGGAGATTATCGTCGCGGGCGGATTGGAGACGATGTCAATGATTCCGATGGGCGGCAACGTCGTGCGCCCGAATCCGAAAATTGTTGATTCGTATCCCGATTATTATTTGAATATGGGTTTGACCGCCGAAAATTTGGCGCGGAAATATGAAATCACGCGCGAGCAGGCGGATGAATTCTCTTTGCAATCACACAAAAAAGCGGCGGATGCTATCAAGTCGGGACGATTCAAAGATGAAATCGTGCCGTTCACGGTGACGGTCGACGAACTCGACGAGAACGGGCGCGTTCGTAGAAAAGAAGTCGTTTTCGAGACGGACGAAGGCGTGCGTTATGACGCTTCGATTGAAGGCTTTGCAAAACTCAAACCTGTCTTTCACGTCAAAGGAACAGTGACGGCGGGAAATTCTTCGCAGATGTCGGACGGCGCGGCGGCTTGCGTCGTGATGAGTTTGGAAAGGGCGAATGAACTCGGTTTGAAACCGCTCGCGCGTTTTGTTTCGTTTGCAACCGCCGGATGTCTGCCTGAAGAAATGGGCATCGGACCCGTTTATGCGATCCCGAAGGCTTTGAAAATGGCTGGTTTGACGCTCGAAGATATTGATGTGATTGAACTCAACGAAGCGTTCGCCGCACAAGGTTTGTCGGTAATGAAAGTTTTGGAAATGAATCCCGAGAAGGTTAATGTCAACGGCGGCGCGGTTGCTTTGGGACATCCTTTGGGCTGCACCGGCGCAAAATTAACCGCCAGCATTTTACAGGAATTAAAACGACGAAACGCGCGTTACGGAATGGTCACGATGTGCGTCGGCGGCGGAATGGGCGCGGCAGGGATTTTTGAAAGATTGGATTAGGAATTTCACCACAGAGACAGAGAGAACACAGAGATTTTTAGAAAAGAATTAACCGCAGATTAACACAGATAGACGCAAATCTTAAGATAAGATTTTGGAAGATTATTTATGAAACTCTGTGTTCTCCGTATCTCTGTGGTGAATAAAAAGGAGCAAAATTATGGCTGCGGAAATGAAAAAGGATTTTATAAAAGGCGGCGCGTTTCTGATTGAAAACCGCGAGGCGAGCGAGATTTTTACGCCCGAAGATTTTACCGACGAGCATAAAATGATTGGCGAAACGATTCGTGAATTTGTAGATAACGAAGTTCGTCCGGCAATTCCCGAAATGGAAAAACATAACTGGCAACTGGCGCGTGATTTAGTGAAAAAGGCGGGGGCGTTAGGTTTGCTCGGCGCGAGCGTTCCCGAAGAATACGGCGGCGCGGCGTTAGACCAGACTTCGGGAGTAATCATTGCGGAAAACGTCGGGCGCGGCGGCGGTTTCGGCACGACTTTCGGAGCGCAGACTTCAATCGGACTGTTGCCGATTCTTTATTTCGGCTCGGAAGAATTAAAACAAAAATGGATTCCGCGCATCGTTTCCGGCGAAGTTATTACGGCTTATTGTTTGTCGGAAGCCGGTTCGGGTTCGGACGCTCTGGGCGCGAAATGCAGCGCGAAACTTTCCGAAGACGGCAGCGAATACATTTTGAACGGCGAAAAAATGTGGATTTCCAACGGCGGTTTTGCCGATGTTTTTATCGTCTTTGCCAAGGTGAACGGCGAAAAGGAAAAGTTTTCGGCGTTTATCGTCGAACGCGGTGAAAATTGCCGCCCCGGAAATGAAGAACATAAAATGGGCATCAAATCTTCTTCGACCACGCCGCTGATTTTGTCGGACGCGCGAATTCCCGTTACAAATTTAATCGGCAGCGTCGGCGACGGCGCGCGCATCGCTTTTAATATTTTGAATGTCGGAAGATTTAAACTCGGCGCGTCTGCCACGGGCGGCGCGAAATTGGCTTTGTTTGAGGCGATTCGTTACGCGAACGAGAGGCGTCAATTTAACAAACCGATTTCCAGTTTCGGCGCAATCAAACACAAATTAGCGGAAATGGCGATTCGCGCCTGGGTTGCCGAATCAATTACTTATCGCACGGTCGGAATGATTGACGCTCTAATCGAAGACGGCGCGGACGACGAAAAGAAATTGCGCTCGATTGAAGAATACGCCGTCGAATCTTCGATTAACAAAATCACCTGCTCGGAAGCGCTCGATTATGTCGTTGATGAAATGGTGCAGATTTACGGCGGCTACGGTTATTCGGCGGATTATCCGGCGGAAAAAGCCTACCGCGATTCACGCATCAACCGCATTTTTGAAGGCACGAACGAAATCAATCGAATGCTCATTCCGGGAATGCTGATGAAACGCGCGATAAAAGGTAAACTCGGTTTGCTGCCCGCCGCGCGGGCATTGCAGGACGAAATTTTAAATCCGCAAATGTCGTTTGACGAAGATGAAAGCCTGCTCGCGGCGGAAACAAAACTCGCGGCAAACGCCAAGAAAATCGCGCTGATGATTCTGGGAACGGCGGCGCAAAAATATATGACGGCTTTATCAGAACAGCAGGAAATTTTATTAAACGCGGCGGATATTATCATCGACGTTTATCAAATGGAAACGGCGATTCTTCGCGCTAAAAAGTTAGCCGAAAAAGGCGATGCGTCGAGACAAATCGATATGGCGCGGGTTTTCTGCAACGACGCGATTCAGCGCGTCGAAGCGAAAGCGAAAAATACGCTCGCGGCAATCGCCGAAGGCGACGAAATGCGGACTTTGCTGGTCGCACTCAAACGCTTTACAAAAAACAACAATCCGATTAACACTATCGCGGCGCGCCAGCGTGTTGCCGACACGCTGATTGCGGCGAATAAATACGCATTTTAATTTTCGATTTTGGATTTTAGATTTTGGATTAGTCTGAAGTTGAAACGCTTCGGACTTTTAATCTGTGGGCGGCTCAACTTTAACTATTTTCAGTCGCCCGTTATCTTTAATCATCAGCAGGGAGAAAGGCAGACCTTCGTAATAAAACATTTTGGTTTTTTCGGGAAATCCATCGCAATTATCTACAGAAGTTAAAATCCAATTTTTTGAACATTCAAAACTATCTGCGAGTTTAAAGAATTTATCCTTATTTTCTGCCAGAAATTCGGAAAACTTAATCTTTGTTTCCGTCGTTATAGATTCTCTTAATTCCTGCACAATACTTCGATAGTCTCGCATCACACCGCGATAATCGTCAACGTTCTTAACTTGAGAAAAATTTTCCTTGTATAAAAGCAGCTTTGCCTTTGGATATTTTTGAAGCAGCGATAAGACTTTCTTCGGGAAAAGATTATCTACATTATCAGCTTTGTCGTTATCCGAATTATTAAAAGTCTTTTTCAAATCGTAGTTATTTTCATCTAATTTGGTAATGAGCGTTAAGCTGAAAAAATCCAAAAACGTAAAATAATTTTGAAACTTCTCGTCATTGGTCAGCAATTTGTCAAAATCCTTAATAAAAAGGGCATGAAATTCTCTTTTCTTGTAGTCGCCAACGAAAAACGAGTCAGGGACTTTATTTAAGTCAAGCGTTTGGTAATAGCTCTGCATAAAAGAATTAACAAACTTTTCTACTTCCTGTTTTTCCTGCGGCGTAATTTTATTTTCAGAATTTTGGGAATAAACAGTAAAGCATAAAAACAAAACGACGGTAACGTTTATTGCTGCAAAAATTATGTGTTTCATATTTTTAATTTTCCGATTCAAAGGTTCAAGGAAATTATGACAGCATTTTCGTCGCTCGATTTTTCCGATTGTGACACTTTATTAAACTGTGACAATCGATTTTTGATGCTTGAATGATAAATTCTTTTAAAACTCAGTCGAAAAACGCGGCGGTAATGTGAGATAATTTTAGAATATGAAAGCAAGGAATTTGGGTGAATTAAAATCAAGCGGTTACGTTTCGCGCTCGGTCAAAGACGAAATGCGGACGAATTTGATTACGAAATTAAAATCGGGCGAGAAACTTTTTCAAGGCATTTTGGGTTACGAAGAATCGGTCATTCCGCAACTCGTTAACGCCGTTTTATCGAAACATAATTTTATTCTTTTGGGAACGCGCGGACAGGCGAAAAGCCGAATTATCCGGCAATTGACCGAACTTTTGGACGAAGAAATTCCGATTATCGCCGGTTCGGAAATTAACGACAATCCTTTTCAGCCGTTGAGCGCGTTCGGGCGACAGCAGATTCAGGAAACCGGCGACGAGACGAAAATTGAATGGGTCGGACGCGACTCGCGTTTTGTCGAAAAACTCGCCACGCCCGACGTGACGATTGCCGATATTATCGGCGATATTGACCCGATAAAAGCGGCGAAAGGCGGGCATCTTCTGTCGGACGAACTGACGATTTTCTACGGGCTTCTGCCGCGTGCGAATCGCGGAATTTTTGCCATTAACGAGCTTCCCGATTTGGCGGGAAAAATTCAAGTCGGGCTTTTCAACATTATGCAGGAAGGCGACGTGCAGATAAAAGGTTTTCCCGTGCGTCTGCCGCTTGACGTGATGCTCGTCTTTAGCGCGAATCCCGAAGATTACACGGCACGCGGAAAAATTATCACGCCTTTGAAAGACAGAATCGGCGCGGAAATTCAGACGCATTACCCGAAAAGCATTGAGTTGGGCGCGGAAATTACCAAACAAGAATCCTGGACGGAGAGAAGTTTGGGTGCGAATTTCAAACTGGAAATCCCGGACTTTATTTCGGAAACGATTGAGCAAATCGCGTTTGAGGCGCGCGACGACCAGCGCATCGATAAGCGTTCCGGCGTATCGCAGCGTTTTCCGATTTCGGCTCTGGAATCAGCAATTTCAAACGCCGAACGCCGCGCTTTGATAACGGATGAAAAAGAAATCGTGCCGCGAATTTCCGACATTTACGCCGCGTTGCCTTCGATGACCGGAAAAATCGAACTCGAATATGAAGGCGAGCAAATCGGCGCGAATCGGCTGGCGCGGGATTTAATCAAAAAGGCTTGCGGTGTAATTTTTGAAGGCTTCTTTCTGGGAATTGATTTTGCGCCGACCGTTGCGTGGTTTGACGAAGGCAACAAAATTTTGTTGAGCGATACGGTTTCCGCCAAAGAAGGCGTGATGCTTTTGGAAAGCGTTCCCGAATTGATTGACTCGACGCTCGTGCCGCTGGAATTCGGCAAAAAATACAAAGCCAAACTCGTTTCGGCATGCGAATTCGTGTTGGAAGGTTTGTATGCTCAAAATAAAATTTCGCGCAATGAAGAAGGCGGCTACGAAGCGTTGACGAAAACAAAACGCGACCGCCGCGGAATGATTTACGAAGATTTTACGGATATTGAGGGATATAATTGAAATTCAAAGATATTTTGGGAATACAAAAAGCCTTGACGAAAATTCGTCAAGGCTTTTCTAATTTTAGCGACTAATTAAAAAATTAGTAGCGGCTGTTTTTTCTAATTTTGTAAGTGTAGAGCGCGCTGCCTCCGGCACCAACTAACGCGCCGATTAGCCCGCCTTTTCTGCCGCCTATAAGTCCGCCTAAAATCGCGCCCGCGCCCGTTCCGATGCCGACGTTGATTTTGTCACGATGCTTTTGATAAAAGCTGCGATTATCTCTGTAAACGCGAACCGTTTGATAACGTCCGTTTCGATAAACACGCTGGTATGTCTGAGCGTTCGCCGCCAGCGGAAGCATAATTGCCATCATCGCCATCATTACAAATGTTGCTATAAATTTTCTCATTTCTTTAATCTCCTCCATTGAGATTTGAAGGTTATCGTCTTCACTCGCCGCTTATATCTCAACTGCCGTGCCATATCTTTAAGCTCTTTATTTTCCAATGATTTAATTGATAAAGTATAAATTATTTACGGTCGAATCAATACCAAATCGAATAACGGATTACAGAATTGGTGTAATGAATATATTCGTGTCAAAGCGATAAAAATTTCCCGATAGAAATTTATGATTTAACAAAAAGAAGCCGCCGATTTGATTGGCGACTTCTTTTAAATTTCTGATTGTTTTCAAAAATTAATATCTTCTTTTCTTGCGTGTTTTCTGATTATAAATCGTTGTCGCGCCCGCGCCGGCAAGCGCGCCGATTCCGGCACCTCTTTTACCGCCGATTAAGCCGCCGATAATTAAACCTGCGCCCGTTCCGGCGACGGTATTAACTACTTTGCGGTGTCGTTTGTAAAAACTGCGTTTTTTGTAGACGCGCACCGTGTGGTATCGACCATTGTAATAAACGCGCTTATATGTATAAGTCTGGGCGTTTGCCGCCAGCGGAAGCATTACCGCCATCATTACCATTACTATAAGTGTTGCTATAAATTTTCTCATTTTCCTCTCAACTCCATTCTGAATGATTTTGAAATCGATGTATTTCATTATTTACGGTGAGCAAGCATTATGCCATATCTAAAACTGTCTGTTTTCAACAATTTAAATCTTCTCTTTCGTCTCAAAATTAAAATTGCCGCACCATATCGAATTACCGGCAGACAATTTAGTGCAATAATTCAAAATACAGAAAGCCGTAAAGCGAAAGTCATTACGGCTTTAAGTTTTATGTTTGTGAACCGAAAAAACTAGTAGCGTCGTCTTTTCTTATCCAGGACGTAGGTGTAAAGCGCACCGCTTCCCGCGCCGATTAACGCGCCGATTCCGGCACCTCTGCCGCCGCGCGCGATGCCGCCGATTAACGCGCCCGCGCCCGTTCCGATGCCGACATCAATCGCATGTTTATGCCGTTGATAGAAACTCGGTCGTCTGTAATATGAATATTCAGCAACACGATAGCGCGGTTGATAATAAACGCGGGAACTCGGTTGATAATATCTGTAATTACGGCTCGCGTAACTTCTCGAACGGTAGCGGCGGTGACACGAGCATTGCGCTTCCGCAATCGGAACTGTCATCGCCAAAACGAATAAAACTAATAATCCTGCCAAAAACTTTTTCATTTTCTAAAAATCCTCCAAATTCTATTTATTCGGGGAGAGTATTTGTGTTAAGTTTTTTGGGAGAGCAGAATAATTGAACGCAAACTTTTCGGTAAATTTTACGTCCAAAATTATAAAGTATCTGATAATTTGTGATGACCGTGTAAAAGTCGGCGTTGCCAAAAAATTTAGCATTATGAAATTTATTCGCTATTCAAAATTTAAAGGTTTCGATGTTTTCGGCGTGAATCTCGGCGATTTGATGCAGTCTTTATCGGATTCGCTTTTAGATTCCGGCTACAACGAAAATTATTACTGGACGCGCGAGCGAAATGAAATGGACGATTCGCTCGACGCTCTGCGGCAGGCGATTTTGCAGGCTCTGCTCGAACAGGGAATTTTGGACGAACAGGACGTTCAAAAAATGCTCGACGAGAACGAAGGCAAGTTTAAAGGCTCGCTTTTGGAAGAGTTGATAAATCAACTCATCGAAAGATTGGTCGAAGAAGGTTATCTGGATTTAAAGGAAGTCGAACAGCCACAGTCGCAACGAAGACAAAACGGCGAAGGCGAAGGACAAGGCGAAATCGGGCAAGGCAATCAGCGTGATGTGCGTTTTCAGGTGACGGAAAAAGGTTTGGATTTTCTCGGTTACAAAACTTTGCAGAAACTTTTGGGCAGTGTCGGAAAATCTTCTATCGGCAGACACGACACGCCGCAATTAGATACCGGAATCGAAGCAGCTTTGAGTTCCAAGCAATACGAATTCGGCGACACGATAAATTTGGATGTCAACGCCACTTTGCTTTCCGCCATTACGCGCGAAGGTTTAGGCGTTCCATTAAATCTCGAATACAAAGATTTATACGTTCACCAGCAGGATTATCAATCGTCGTGCGCGACGGTCGTGATGCTCGACTGCTCGCATTCGATGATTCTTTACGGCGAAGACCGTTTTACGCCCGCCAAAAAAGTCGCGCTCGCTCTGGCGCATCTGATTCGCACGCAGTATCCGGGCGATTCTTTGAAAATCGTGCTGTTCCACGACGGCGCGGAAGAATTGCCGCTAGCGAAATTGGCGACAACGCAAGTCGGACCGTATCACACGAACACGGCTGAAGGTTTAAAACTCGCGCGGCGGATTTTATCGGCGCAAAGTAAAGAAATGAAGCAAATCGTGATGGTCACGGACGGCAAACCGACCGCCGCTTTTATTGATGCGGGCAATCCGGCGTATTTCAATTATCGCCGCTACTCGAAAGTCCAAAACGACAAACGGCTGCTCTATAAAAATTCGATGGGCAACGACCCGTTCGTGATGGCGGAAACTTTCAAGGAAGTCCAAGCCTGCCGCAAATCCGGCATTATGATAAATACGTTTATGCTGGCGAGCGATTATTACTTAGTCGAATTCGTCAAAAAAATGTCCGCGATGACCAAGGGCAAAGCCTATTTCGCAAATCCGAATAATCTGACGGAATTCGTTTTGATGGATTTTATGAAACGCCGCACGAGCCGCGTCAAATAAAACTTATGAATATACAAACCAGAAATCACGGAGAAAATCAGGTCATAATTTCAGCCGAAGATTTGCAGAAACTTATCGAAATTGCGGAAAAAATCGAGCCGATTGAAATTATCGAAGAACTTCCGGCGGAAGAAAAGATGAAGGAAGAAGCGTTTGCCAAAAAACTTTTAGTCGAAGGTTTTATTTCCAGCATCCCGGCGCGCGATGAAACCGACGAGGACGACAATTTCGAGCCAATGGAATTTGAAGGCGAACCTTTGTCCGAACAAATTATTCGGGAACGCAGATGAGCGCGTATTATATTGAAAGCAGCGCGTTGGTAAAACGGTATGCCAAAGAGCGCGGCACGAATTTCGTCATCGGTTTGCTGCGTCCGTCGGCGAAAAACTTTCTCTATGCCGCCAAAATTACCGAAATTGAAGTCTGCGCCGCATTATCCAAACGACGAAAAGGCTTGACTTTAACCGCAAACCAAACGGTCAGGTCGGTTTTTCGCTTTCGACGTATTTTCGCAAAAAGATTTTTTGCTGTTGATTTGACCGATTTACTTATCAATGAAGCCATAAATTTGACCGAAAAATATGCTTTGCGCGGTTACGATGCCGTTCAACTCGCAACGGCTTTGGAAACAAACCGTAAAAGATTAAACGATGACTTGAGCGCATTGATTTTTGTTTCCGCCGATAATGAATTAAACAATGCGGCGAAAGCTGAAGGTTTATCAGTCGAAAACCCGAATAATTATTCGTAAAAAGAGCAGCATTGATGACAGGGGGGAAAGCATATTTTGCCAATCCGATAATGTTTTACTGCGATTAGCGAGCTAAAGTTATCTTCGATAATTTATAAGAATTTACTTTTGAAATATATTGTGTTTCATACTTGCAACAACCTTTCTTCCGTATTAAAATCATTACGTTCAAAAACAGTTTAATCTTCCACGCGAAAAATCTAATTTCAGGAGAAAATTTTATGGCAATCAATGAATCTTTTATCGGCGAATTACAGCACGAAGCGGCGACGACGCGCAAAATTTTGGAAAGAATTCCGGCGGAAAAATTCGATTGGAAACCGCACGAAAAATCAATGTCGTTCGGACAACTGGCAACGCACGTCGCGGATATGTTTAGTTGGATTCCGATGATTTTGGAAACCGACGAACTCGATTTCGCCAAAGGTTACGAGCAACCGAAGCCCGCAAGCGGCGAAGAATTGGCGGCGTTGCTCGATAAGAATGCAGCAGCGGCAACCGGAAGTTTGAAAAACGCGGCGGACGAAACGTTCGGAAAAAATTGGACGCTTCGCAGCGGCGAGCAAATCTTTTTTGAGATGCCGAAAGCGCAGGTTTTGCGCGGAATAGTGATGAACCACATCGTTCATCATCGCGGACAGCTTTCGGTTTATCTGCGTCTGAACGATATTCCCGTTCCGGCAATATATGGTCCGAGCGGTGACGAACAATAACGAGCGCGGACGCAAATTTTTAACTCGCTTTGAGGATTGGGAAATATCTCAATCCTTTATTTTTATTGTGTTATACTTTCGCTGAAAGATATTTAGAAACATTCCGAACAATGCTTTTTCGTGAACTTCTGCAACAGGAATTAAAAATTCAGAGCGACGGTTTCCGGCGTTTTGCCGACACGCAAGCCGAAGATTTGCGCGATTATCTGGAAAAACTCGCGCGTCTTTGCGAAAATAATTACACCGAAATTTCAGACCGATTAAGTAAAATCGAAAACGTCGGCGCGCTGCCGTCTGATGAAATTGACGCGGCGGAAAATTTCGCTTTTTCGTTTGACGAAATTTGGACGAATCACGAAGAAGCGCGGGCGTGGGCGTTTGAAATTTTGCGGAAACGGACGACTTTTGCGGCTGACGGAAGCCAGCTTTTCGTCGAGCGCGAAGTTTCGCTGCCCGTCGCGGCGGTTCAAATCGGCTGGTTTGAAAATCCGCACGACGACGCGCAAGGCTACGAAAAAAACGCTCGGTTTAAAGTTCTCTCGCCTGAAGATTTATTAAAAGACCAGGAAGAACCCGTCATTCCAGAAACGCGGGTCGGGCAAAAACGTTTCGAGATGGAAGTCGAAAAGGCGAAAGAGTTTTTGCTGAAAAAGAAAGGCTGGCAGGAAAGAAATGAAAGAATGCCGCTCGCATTTTTCGACGGAACTTTGCTGATTTCGTTTGCGTTGCCGCGCACCGCTTTGCAGGAGAGTTTTATCAACACGATGGTTTCGCTCGTCAAACTTTCACGCGAAACGCGCGTTCCGCTAATCGGTTATGTTGATAGAAGTTACGCGCGTGATTTACTCGGCTTGCTGGACGCGATTGACGGAACGCGGACGGCGAATAAACGAACTTTAGACGATGCTTCGATTCTTCACACTTCGATTTCCGCAGATTCAAAGACATTGAAAAACTGGGGCGACCGCACAATTTTTTGTTATTCAAAACGGCGCGGATTAAACGCTTTTATCGACGCGGAAACGGAAAAACCAATCGTCGGTTTTTGTTATTTGCAGACGACTTCCGACAATCCGCCCGCGCGATTAGATATTCCGGCGTGGATTTACGAGGAAAATTTGCTGGATGAAGTTTTGAATGTTGTTCGCGCCGAATGCGTCATCGGTTTGGGTTATCCATACGCGCTGGAAACTGCCGACCAGACGGCGGTTATCTCTCTGCGCGACCGCGAAATTTTTCTTCAGGCTTTACAAGGCTTTGCCAATGAGAATAATCTTAGTTTCAGAGTTTCGCGCAAGGCGGCGAGCAAAGGCAGGCGAAGATAATGGAAAATGGAAAATGGAAAACGGAAAATAAAAAACGCGAAGCGAAACGCGGACAGTTTTCTGATTTCCATTCAACTGCTGAAAAATTTTGTTCTGCTTGTGGAACTGCGGCGACGCGCGAGTTTGCAAAATTCTGCCGCGTGTGCGGAAAATTTTTACGCGAAGATTACGAACCGCTCGACCGTCTGCGCGCTTCATACAATTTACAGCGAAAGCGAATCGAATTTGAGCCGAAACGAAACGAGAATTTAAACAACTTATTTGAGAGAAATGGAAATTTAGCTTCCGAAACGGCTTGGGCGTTTGCGGTTTATTCGCTTGTTCCTTATCTCGGAATTTTATTTTGTCCGGGCGCGATTTTGATGGGCGGAATCGGCGTTTTTACAGCTTATCGCAAACCTTATCTCGGCGGCGGAACAGTTTCGCGTAACAGCATTTTGCTTGGACTTATTGTTTTCGTCGCGCAGATTTTTTTGTGGTGGCTGTTGTATATTGTTCCCGAACTTAACAAGTGAGCAATAAGCCGTGAGCAGTTTTCACAAACTTCGGCTCACGGCTTACTTTTATGAAAATCGCAAAAATAGTTTCGTCAAATTCTCATATTGATTATGTCGGGCGCGTCGTTGATTCGCTCGATGCCGCCGAACCGCCGGACGCGGAAGATTACGGCTTTGCACAATTCGTTAAATTGCCGCTCGAAGACGAGACGAAAATCGTCGGCGTAATTTACGATTCGATTTTGGTCAATCCAGATTATTCAAATTACGGTCCGCGTCTTTCGCCAAAACCGGATTTGAAAAATTTCAGTCCCGATTATTTGAACGAACAGGGATTTTTAATCGGCATTCTGCTGCTCGGCACAAACGGCAAAGACGGCAAAATTCTGCACGGCGTTCCGCGCCGCGTCGTTCCGGCGGGACAAGACGTTTTAAAAATCGAGCCGGATGAAGTCAGAAAATTTCACACGGACGCGAACGATTGTTTGCAGATTCATTATTATTCACAGGTCGTCGCGCACGCCGGACTGTTTGCCGCGCCTTTGCTCGAATCTATTATCGAACAACTGAATTTGGATTGTTCGGAAGCTGATAAACAACGGCTCGGAGTTTTAAAACAGACGCTCGCATGGCAACGAACGCTGGGCGGAATGCGTCTATGAAATTGAATTCCGAATTACAAATTAGGCTCTGTAATTTAAAAGTATGAAAAAATTTGCTCTCTGCTTCGCACTTGTCATTTTTTGTTTTGCCGCCGCATTCGCACAGCCGCGAATGATTAAAAAGAAAACCGTCAAATCCGATCCGGCTGTTTTCGCGCCAACTTCGTTCAAAGCGCAATACGAAGGCGGAATGTTCGGTTTCACTCGCAAGGAAGAAGGGACTTTGCGATTTGACGACGCGAATTTCCGGCTGGTTTTTTTCGACAAAACGGGCAAAGAGCGTTTTGCGATTCCCTATAAAACGATAAGCCTGATTTACCCGAATGAAACGAGTTCGCAATCAACGTCGGGCAGAGTAATGGAAAGAGTTCCGGTGCCGGGCGCGGGGATTGCCGGAATTTTTATGAAGGAAAATAAGAAATTTATGGTCGTCGATTTTGACGACGAGGAAGTGAACGCCAAAGGTGTCATAAATTTCAAACTTGAAAATCAGAAAACCGTTGACAAGGTGATTCAAACACTCGGCGAAAAAGCCGAAATGCAGCCGCGCGGCGATTCTTATTACCGCCCGAAAACGCAAGTTTCAAATCAGCAACAATAACCGCAAAAAGGCACAAATTCACAAAAGGAAACTAGATGAGAAAAATCTTTTTGTGGTTTTTTATCATTTCGCAGCTATCTTTATTTCAAATCTCCGAAATGATTTTGCAGCAAAACGGAAACGGCGACGGCGGCTGTTTCCGCTCTTAAAATTCTGCCGCCGAGCGTGACGACCGGTAAATTATTTTTCCGCGCCAACTCAATTTCCGACATTTCCCATCCGCCTTCCGCGCCGACAATTGCCGTCAGTTTTTTGACGCGCGGATTTTCGCCGACAAAACTTTCAAAACTCTGCCCGTCTCTTTCGGCGAAAAGAATTGTTATTTCCTCTTTTTCAGAAACAAATTTTTCAAACAAAACTGGCGCGTCAATTTGCATCAATTTCGCGCGCCCCGATTGTTTGGCAGATTCGAGCGCGATTCTGCGCCAGCGCGTCAGTTTTTTCGCGGCTTCACGCTCGTCTTTAATTCGGACATCGGCGCGTTTTGTTTCGAGCGGAACGATTTTTGTCACGCCGATTTCACAAGTCTTCTGCACAACCAAATCGAATTTTTCGCCTTTTAAAAGCGCGACCGCAAGCGTTAAATTCAAACTTGATTCGGGCGCGGACGGCACGATTTCTACGACGTTTGAAAGAATCGTTTCGCGCCTTCCGATTGTTTCCGCGACGGCTGAAAATTCTCTGCCTTCGCCGTCAAAAATATTTATTTCCGCGCCCGCGCGAAGCCGCAAAACGTCTCGCAAATGTTTTGATTCATCGGCATCGAGAATGATTTTTGAATTTTGAAAATTTGCGGGCGGCGCAAAAAATCTTCTCGTCATATCGAAATTTTTGCGGCATTTATTCGGGAAATCTGTTTTTGAAATCGGCAGATTTTTGCCGCAGCGCAATCCAGTTTTCAAAAATTTCGGGCGATTGCAGCCAGAGCGCGAACCATTCCGCAATTTCCGATTTTTCGTCGCGTTTTCGCTGTTCGACTTTTTCGTTTTTGGCAATCATCGACGCGCGATTTTTTCCTTTTAAAGCCGTTTCGCGCACGAGCCGCAAGCCTTCCCTATCGTTTTCCGCCGCGAATTTTTTACGCAGATTTTCGAGTTGACGGATTGAAACCAGAGCTTGTTTAAAATCGGAGAATTTCAAAACGTTGCGAAATATCGCGTCATACGGCGATTCGGTGCGGCGCAAAACGTCGAGTTCCATAATCTCGGCGTGGCGCAATTCTGCGCCTTCGTCCGCCAAAGAGCGCGCGATTTTCATCGGCGATTCGACCGCACCCGCGCCATATTTCTGACGCACAACTGTTTCAATCGCCTCGATTTCACGCGCTCCGACCGATTCGCAGTCGAGTTTTTCCCAGACTTCGATAATCAAATCTTTTTTCGTGCGCGAGTTCCACATAAAAGAAATTTACCACAGAGGCACAGAGTAATTTTTAACTTTGCAATTTGATAAAAACTCTCTGTGGTCAAATAATTCCTGAAACCAATCGAATCAGTTCAGTTGACGAATGATTTTTCGCGTCGCCGACAATTGCAATTTTGCCGCCGCATTCGATAACGATTTCTCGTTCAGGAACATTTTCGATTGTGTAATCCGTGCCTTTGGCGTGAAAATCGGGGCGAATCGCGCGAATCAATTCTTCGACCGTCGGCTCGGAAAAAATCGTTACATAATCAACGAATTTCAAAGCCGAAACGATTTCGGCGCGTTCGGTTTCCGACATAAACGGACGATTTTCACCTTTTAATTTTCTGACCTGTTCGCCGGAATTAAGCGCGACAATCAGGCAATCGCCCAACTCCTTCGCGCCCGCCAAATAGCGAATATGCCCGACGTGAAAAAGGTCGAAACAGCCGTTTGCCAAAACGATTTTCGCTCCCTTGCGGCGTTCGATGGCGACGCGCGCAATCAAACGATTGCGTTCCAAAACGGGCGCGAAATAATTTGTCGAACTCATAAAATTATGACGTTTGCGATTTGCTTTCGGTCAATTCGGTTTTCTTTAACGAATCAATCAATTCGTCCGCGCCGACCGATGCCGTCCCTTTTTTCATGACGACGATTCCACCCGCGTGATTCGCCAGATTTGCGCTTTCGGCAAAACTCAAACCCGAAGCCAGAGCGAGCGCGAAAGCGGCGATAACCGTGTCGCCCGCGCCAGTTACGTCAACCGGCTCTTTCGCGCCGACGGCTTCGATTGACAAAGGTTTTTTGTCTTTTTCGACGAGCAGCATCCCCTGATTTCCGCGCGTCACGAGCAACGATTTATAATCGAGTTTTTCGCACAATTTAACACAGTCGTCGTCGCTGAAATTCTTTCCTAAGATTTGTTCGACTTCATCCTGATTCGGCGTGGCGGAAGTGACATTCGGAAAATCTTCCAGCCGAAAACGCGAATCAACCAGCACCGGAATATTTTTTTCTTTGGCGGTTTTGATGATTATTTCGGTCAATTCCCCGCCCGCCACGCCATAGCTGTAATCGGAAATAATAATCGCGTCCCCCCCTTGCGCCGCCGCGAGAAAATTTCCGCGTAATTGATTTTGCAGACGCGCGTCAATCGCCGTTTTATTTTCGTAGTCAATGCGAATCACCTGCTGGCGCGCGGCGTAATGCTGACCGGCTAAAACGCGGAGTTTGGTCGTCGTTTGAAAATTTTTTGATTCGACAATAAACTCGCATTCGACATTCGACTGTTTGAGTTTTTCAAGCAACGCTCTGCCGTTCGCATCTTGTCCGAGCAAGCCGATTAAAACGGCTTTTCCGCCGAGCGCGGCGACATTGACCGCCGCGTTCGCCGCGCTGCCGGGAAGCGTTTCCGTTTCGTCGTGACGCAGGATAAACACCGGAGCTTCACGCGAAACGCGCGCAATCGTGCCGCGCAAAAACTGGTCGGCAACCAAATCGCCGACAATCACAATTTTTTTCTTCGGGAAATTTTTCCGAATCGTCTCGGATAAATCGGACATCCAGATTAAATTACTATAAATACGAAAGATAAACAAAAAGATTGAAGATTTTCCGAGAGCTTTCAATCTTTTGAATTATTTACTCTGAAGGCTTATTCAATATTTAAAACCATTTTCCTTTGACATCTTTCAAAACAACCCGCGCCGTGTTGTAACCCGATGCCGCGAACACGCCGCCGCCGGGACGCGTGGACGCGCCCGTTAAATAGAGATTTTTTATCGGCGTTCGATACTGCGACATTTCCGGCAGCGGGCGAAACAAAAACATCTGGTCGAAATCCATTTCGACGTGCATCACGTTGCCGCGCAGAAGCCCAAGACGCTGTTCTAAATCGAGCGGCGATTGGATGAATCTGTCAATGATTGAATTTTTCACGTCCGGCGCGTAGGAATTTACGACATCAATCAATTTGTCGGCTTCACGCTCTTGAATGTCTTGCCAACACTCGCCGTTTGATAATTCGTAGGGAAAATACTGTCCCCAAATAAAAAGCGTGTGTTTGCCTTCGGGCGCGAGCGTCGGGTCAACCGCCGAAAATGTCATCGCCAGAGCCGACGGATTTTCGACGGAACACCGTTTAAATAATCGGCGTAGGATTTTTCTAGGTAATCGAGCGAAGGACAAAGAAGCTGCAAACCGTGATGACAGTTCGCGGCATTTCCGCCGTTCGGCGCTGCTGTGTAATCGGGCAATTCTGAAACCGCGCAGCGCACAATCATTCCGAAACCGTTGCCGATTCGCACATTTTCGATTCGTTCGGCTAAACCGTTTGGTAAATTTTCTTTTCCAATCAATTTCAAAAATGTCGTATGAACGTGCGCGTTTGAAACGATTCTTTTCGCGTAAATTCTTTCGCCGTTTGTTAATTGAATCGCTCTCGCTTCGCCATTTTCGATTTCGATTTTCTCGACTTCCGCGTTCAATAAAACTTCGCCGCCGTGATGCTCTAAACAACGCGCCATCGCTTGCGTCAACGCGCCCGAACCGCCGCGCGGACGTTTTATACCGCTTTTATGAATCATCGAATGCCAGCCGAGAAAATCGCCGGTCGCGCCGGCAGTCGGCGGCGGACCAGATTGTGCCGCAAGCCACGCCATCGCAGCCCGCAAGCCTTCATGTTTGAAAGTTTGCTTGACCAGCGCGCCGTAACTCGTCATCAATTTGCGAACCATATCCGCAGGATTTTTCGACTTCGTGCCGAAAACCAAATGTCGTCCGAGATTGAAAATAGTCGGCGGTTTTAGGAAAGCGGCAAAAACGCCTTCATTCAATTTTTCCCATTCGGTTACAAACTTTTTATACCTGTCGGCATCTTCGGGCGAAATTTTAGCGATTGATTCGCAAGTTTTATCAACATCGCGCCAAAAATAAATCGCGCCTTTGCCGTCGGCAAGCGGCGCGAACGCGAACGGGTCGCAGTCAATATATTTCAGCCCGAATTTTTCAAGTTCCAAATCCTGAATAACGGGCGTGAGATGAATCATAATATGCGCCGACGATCCGACATCAATTTTATAACCGTCAATCAAATCATCCTGCGTACAAACCGCGCCGCCAACAATGTGCCGCCGTTCCAAGACAATAACTTTCAAACCCGCTTTGGCGAGATAACAGGCGCACGTCAAACCATTATGCCCGTCGCCGATGATGGCGACATCGTAAATTTTATTCATAAAATTTATTTTGAGATGACGCGGCTTTCAGTTTCCTCAATCGTCCTGGTAATTTCCGAGGCGATTTTGCTGCCTGTGTATTTAATTGAACGCTCACGGCGTTGATAATTACTATTTTCATCACGAACGGCGGAAAGCCAGTTAAACGAACCTTCGATTAACGTATTGCGATCTACAATCAAGGTTTTGCTGTGTTCTCTTCGCACTTCTTTGACTTTTGCGCCGCTCGTAATCAAAACATCTTTTCCTTTGACAAAAGGCATTTTCGGTTTCCGGTTTTCACAATTAAGTTCGGAATCCGTATAAATTGTAACTTTCACTCCTTTTGCCGTCGCGGTTTTTATTAACGGCGGTAAATTATCCGCGTAAATCGCTTTCTCCGTGATGTATGGCGAGACGATCACTAATTCTTCTTTTGCCCGTGTAAAAGCGTCATATAATGTCTTTCGATGCGCTTCAAGCGTCGTCAAATGATAAATATTATCCGCAATTTTCAACTCTTCCCGCTCAACTATGTGGATGTTCGTTATTTCATTTTTTGTATCGGCAAATAAGTATTTTGCTAACAGCCCGGCAGGTCTTTTGGCAGCGGCGGAATTAAAAATCGCCATATTTCCAAATACGAGAAAACTATCTTTCGCTCTTGAAACAGCGACATTCAGCATATTCGGTTTGGCGTTTCGCTCGAAAAAATATGATTTATCGTTTGTTCCGTGAACAGATGAAAAAATAATAATCGGTCTTTCCGCACCTTGCAGCGAATGAACCGAACCGACCGTGATTTTTTCGGCTACCCCAAATTCGCCGAGTTTCTCTTTTATTAAATTTGACTGCCGGCGAAAAGGCGTAACGATACCGATAATCTGACTCAAACTCAAATTTTTGTCTTTATAAATATCCATCAGAAAGGTTTGATTTTCGGCAACCCATCTTGCCAGAACTTCCGCCTCGACAGTGTTCTCACGACTGCCGTTAATCTTTCTCGACTGCCCGTTGACGTGCGCGTATCCGACGTGCGGAAGCGGATAATTTTCAATCGAATTTCTTTTGGAAACGAGTCTGCCGTGATAGGCGAGTTCATTGCAATAGCCGATAATTTCAGGCACGCAGCGACGGTGTTCGGCTAAAAACATTCCGCGCTCAAAGCCTTCAAATCTTTGATATTTACTTGCTCTTTGAGCGATTTTCATTACATTGCCCTGAGTCACGGTTAATCCCGATTCGTGAATAGAATCGGCGTCTTCCGATTTTTCTATCAATTTATGTCTTTTCAAATTGCCCGCGTCAATTTCCTTATTTAATGACCAGACAGGTTCGATTTGAAGCGTGTCGCCAACCACCAAAGCCTTTTTCGCCAACGCAAAACTCGCGCCCGCAACTTCCGGTGAAACCTGCCCCGCCTCGTCCACAATCAGCAAATCAATAAATTCTATGAGAGGTTTATCTTCTCCTTCCCAAGCCTTAAAAAATTTCGGTAGCGAGTGAAATGTGGCGACAAAACACGGAGCGATTTTTGCGTATCTTCGCCAGCGTTTTTGCTGCTTTTTTACCGCTTTTGTTTCGTTATAGTTCTGAGAAATTTCTTCTTTCATTTCAATCAGCCAACAGCCTTCCCAATAATGTGTGGCTAATTGAAACGCCCGATAACGCAAGGTTTTATCTAATTCATCCAACAAATTTTCGGGTTCGATTATGATTGCATTTTCGCGTTGCCAGGTCAGCCAATTTTGATTGGCGATTTCACTTTGTTGTTTGACGTTTTGAAGGGTTTTCAACGCAGCAAATAATTTATTTTTTTCAGCAGATAGTTTGGTCAAATCCGCTTCAAAGAACTTCAAAATCTTTTCGGCATCAGATAAATCGGCTTTTATTTGAAGATTTCGTTTGGAAAAGAAAGATTGGTTACGAAATGTGATTTGTTTTTTCACAAACGATAAAAACGAAAAGAGTTTCAACCAAACTGAAGCTGCATTATCGAAATCAATCCATTCGTTTTTATTTTTCTCAACCGTGTCGAATTCATTTTGGCTTGCTTCGACATCGGCTTTCAATCGTTCGATATTTTTTTCAAGGTCGCCGAAAAAACCGTATTTATTTTTGATAAACTTATCAATCTGAATTTTTTCCAGTGCGCCGGATATTCCTTGACGAATTTCGTCAGTCGTTTCAATCAAACGCCGCCGTAAAAAATTCACAGCCCTTTCTAAATTTATGAACTCTTTACCGGCATAGTTTTGAACCTGTTCTAAAAAATACTTTTCAGACTCGGAAACAAACTCTTCTTCTTCGATATTGATTCTTTCGCTTTGTCGTTCCGAAAGATAAAAACCGTTTTCAGGGAAAGTCTTGTCCGCGAAAGTTATCTGAAAATTCGTTGATGCGGGAATTTTCGATTCGGACGGACAATAAAGACCGAAACTCGTTACTTCAGGAATCCACCGTCCGCCCAAATTCGAGTCATCATCCGATTTAATTTCAAAATCGCCGATGACGTTTGTAACAGCTTGGTTATTGGTCGAAGTCGCTACAATGATGGGCGGCTGGCGATTGCCGTTTAATGCGGCTTCAATCCACATCGTCGCCACTACGGATTTCAGCAAAGTCGTTTTCCCCGTCCCGGGCGGTCCGTTAATCGCCAGAATTTCGCCGTCTTCGATTGTCAGAAAATGATGCAGCGATTCGCGTTGAGAACTCGACAAAGAGATATCATTTCTCATTTGTCCGTAGTGAAATGCTGATTTTTCAAAATTTTGTGATTCGTTTAAAAGCGGTTTCAACGAATTATTTTGCAGCGAAGCAAAACTTGAGAGCAATTTCGGAGTCTCGTGATTATTTCTCAAATAATCATAAAGTCCGATAATATTTTTCCTGATGTTGTCGTTTTCAACATTTTCTTCCGAAAGAATAAAGGCAATTCCATTATTTGAATGATTTTCAACTTGGAATTCTTCAATCGAAAACCCGCTTACTCTAACCAGCATTTCATCGGCGTAATTCCAAACGTCGCTCCAACGTAAAGGCTTTTCGGCATCTTCCGCATTAACGGGAAAAGGATTTTGCTCAAGAAAATCATCTACACCATCAATATTTCCGATTATTTGAGATTCTTTATCAGTCGGTTCTAGATAGTTTCGCGGAATCCAAATATACGGCTCGTCCGCCGGCAAAATCTCGCCTGATGCGAGAAGTTTGGCAGTCAACCAGATCGGTGTCAGATACGCTTCGCCGCTTTTTGATTTGTTAATTTGAGTGAATTCGACATTCGGCGAAACGGAAATCGGACAGATCAATATTTCTGCAAAAGACATCGAATCAAGAGAATGATTGTTATTTTCATCGAGATATTTTTTTACAATCGCGTAAGCCGTTTCCTTTGGAATCCATCCAGACTTTATTTGCCGGAAAGTAAATTTTTCCGCTTGTTTAAGTTTTTCAAAAGAAATATTCATCCTTGCCGAATCAGCCAAACTGTTTCGCCAGTAATCAATAATTTTTTTAGAAGTTTCAAGATTCATAATATTTCTTAGAGTTATAATTCCAATTTCAAACCCACTTTCGCCGGATAACAGGCGCACGTCAAACCGTTGTGTCCGCCGCCGATGATGGCGACATCGTAATTTTTGTCCGAATTTTGATTCATTTCCTTTAATCTGCAATCTGTTTTTTGAAGATTATCAGAATAAGGTCGGTTGTTGAAAAGAGAGGTTTTGGCGCGGCGCGTAGAATGCCGTATCGGTTGCTTCCGTTTTGGTCAGAACGACGATGCGGTTGGTGTTTGTTCCGGCTTGGTTGTTTTTTACGCCCCAGCAATTTGCCGTTTTGGTGAAATTTTGCGAGTTTATCAAAATACATTCCGCCGCAAACCCGCGTTGCATCGCAATTTCGACGATTTCATTTTCCAGTAAAAGATTACCTTTGCGAATTTCCCCGACTTCAAACGCCATCACGCCCGAAGATTTCAAAACGCGGTGAAATTCTTCAAACGCGGATTTCATTTTGCCGAGCCAATCAATCAAATTTCTAATCTGCCAGCAAGCCTTTTCTTCCATTTCCACATCGGCAAACCACATTCGCAGCCAATTGTCCTGCCGGTAATTTACGATGTCCAAAAACGGCGGCGAAGTAACGATTAAATCAACCGATTCATTTTCAATCGCGGCGGTCGAATCGGCTGAACCAATATTTATTTGAAAAGGAATTTGCCCGTAATTCGGCGGCAGTTTGTCGCGCAAAAGCTGTTTCGATTTGCGGTAAAGAATTTCTTTCGTATTTCGATATTCGGGCGTGTTCCGATGCCTTTCGTTAATTTTCTGCTGCGATTTGACGGAAGCCGCTTGATTCGGCGGCAATGTGAAAACAGAAAAGAAACCGCTCGAATGTCCCGTAAGGCGGTTACAAGCCGTCATTTCCAGCCACGCATCAACTTTGTCGAATTTTCCGCTTTCGCGTCTTTGCTTGAAATATTCGCGCCACGCCAGAATTTCGGCAAGTGTCTTCGGATGAAAGAAAACCAGCAAATCCGAATCGCCGCCGTTGATTTCATCAAGCGCAACTTCGTCTAATCTTTGTTTGATTTCAAAAACGTTCGGCGGCGCGAGACGCGGCGCGGTTAAAACTTTCGACAACGGATTAACGTCGTTTCCGACGACGCGCCGTCCGAGCAGATTCGCTTCAATCAAAGTCGTTCCGCGTCCGAGAAATGGGTCATAAACGACATCATTTTTCCTCGTCAGCCTTTCGATAAAAAATTTCGGCAACTGCGGTTTGTAACAAGCACGATAGGAAATCTCGTGGATTGAATGTCCACTACGTTGTTTCGCTGTCCAAAATTCATTTTGATAGACAGGCACGATTGTTTTACCGAATTCTCTATGTTCAATTCGTGTTTTGCTGCCGAATTCTGAAAAGTCAGCTAGTTCGGCGTGAAACGCACTCAAGCCCGATTTGGATTCTGTTTTTTCGATTGTTCCAATCATTCAATTTCTAAAATACAATACTTTTATGATTTCCGCTTGCCAAAATTTTATGATTAACCGACGCTTCGAGGCGAACGCTGACCGGCGTGTTTGGTTCGATAAAATCTAGTCTGACGGCTTCAATTCGATAGTTTGAATTTTGGTTTCGGTAAATTATCGTGCAGATTAAATGGTAAATCGGCGCGATAAATTTTTCGCGCAGTTTCTTTGAAGACGAAGTTAAAACACGGCGATTCGAGTCGTTCGCGTTCCAACCGCTCGTCGCCTTCATCTCAAGCGCGATTTGCTTAAAATCGCCTTTTGCCAAAATCCGATCAGGATAACCTGCTCCCGAACAACTTTCGATAGTGAAAATTTTCAAAAATTTATTCAATTCTCTGATTGAATAAATTTCCGCTTGATTGCCGATAGATTGATTGGAACTGTTTTCCCGAACGGAGCAAAACGAATCTTTAAACTTAGCATTGATTATCGCCTGCCTAAAATCCTGTTCGATTTCCGCCGTCAAATCTTTTCTCCAAACCGCGATGAGTTCCCGATATTCGACATTCTCGCGCTCCAGCAAATCTTTATAGTATTCGGCAAAAGTTTTCATCGAAAATTATTTTCGGATAATTCTTGAGCAGATGTCTAATTTTGCTCGGCGAAAACCAGACTTTTAATTTCGTCAATCTTTTCAATTGCGGCAGTTTCGCCCGCTTTGATAAATTCGTCCATTTTAGAAATTTCGTCCGGTCGCAGATGAGAGATTTGCGGAACGATGACGACATCGGCGCGGTAGTGATGCGCTTTGGAGGCGGCGCGCAGAAGCATCATCGCCGATTGAAAAAATATGCCGAGCAGCGTCGAAGGACTTTTCCAATAGCTCGCGCCGGAAGCCAGCACGTCAACCGCGATGACAATTTCCGCGCCTAAGTTTCTGACGGCTTTGGTCGGAACGTTTGAAACTACGCCGCCGTCAATCAATTTTCTGTTTTCAATTTCAACCGGAACAAAAACGCCCGGAATCGCGCAGCTTGCCCGAACCGCCGCTATCAAATCACCCGTATCGCGCAAAATAATTTCTTCGCCCGTTTCCAAATCGCAGGCGACCGCCGCAAACGGAATCGGTAAATCTTCAAATTTATCAACGGGAAAATTTTCGCGCAAAAACGCGCCCATCGAAGCGTTTGATAAAATTCCCTTTGCCGAGTAGGAAAAACCCATCATCCGAAACCAGCTTATTTTTCTACCGATTTCGATAATTTTGTCAACGCTTAAACCGCTCGCGTATGCCGCGCCCACAATCGAACCGGCACTCGTTCCGGCAATGCAGTCAATCGGAATTTTGTGTTCGACTAAAACTTTTAACACGCCTAAATGCGCGAACCCGCGCGCCGCGCCGCCCGATAAAGCCAAGCCGATTTTTTTTCGCGCCATACAAAAATACAATAGCACACGGATAAATGCGGATTAAGCAGATTTTAGCGGATTTTTTAGAAAATTAATCCGCTAAAATCTGTAAAATCTGTGTTCATCCGCGTCCTATTTTAATTTTAGTGAAATTGATTTTAACTTTCCTTTGTGAAAAACTGGAAACTCGAAAATGACTCCGCAAGAATCTCTGCAACTGCAACGCCCGACGACAAATGCCGACATCGCGGCGGGCGAAAACGCCTGTCCGGTTTGCTCGCGCGAAGCAAAAGATGAATATGTTCCGCTCGTCGCGCTGCCCGAAGATTTACAAAATATGATTCGCGCCAACGCGCCCGGCACGCTCGAATTTCAAGCTGTCTGCGCTCGCTGCGTTCGTCTATTTGAACGCGCCAAAGAACATATTTTGAGCGATGCCGCTTTGCAGAAAGACGGCTCGCGTGTTTTGTCCACGCCTCTGCGACTCGATGCCGACGAGCGTTTTACGGGCAAAAATGTGACGATTGCTTTTCTCGATTCGGGATTTTACCCGCATACGGATTTAACCACACCCGTCAATCGAATTTTAGCGTATCAAAATATGAACACGACCGACGGCGAAATCGCGTCATTGTTTCAGCCCGATGTCGCAAGCTGGCACGGGATGATGACTTCGGTTGTGGCGGCTGGAAACGGTGGTTTGTCAAACGGTTTTTATCGAGGCATCGCGCCGGAAGCCAATGTCGTTTTAGTTAAACTGGCGCGAACCGGAAGAATCACCGAACAAAATATTCTGGACGGTTTAGAGTGGATTCTGGCGCACCGCGAAAAATTCAGAATTAAAGTCGTCAATATTTCGGCGGGCGGTGATTTCGAGCAAAGTTATCTACACGATTTACTTTCGCAGACGGTCGAAGAATGCGTCAAACAAGGATTGACAATTGTCTGCGCCGTCGGCAACGCCGGACATTTGCCGAATCATCCGGTTTTTCCGCCCGCGTCCGCGCCTTCGTGCATCGCGGTCGGCGGGCTTGACGACAATAATTCAATCAATCGGGCGCGGCGCGGAATGTATCGTTCGAGTTATGGTCCGACGATTGACGGTTTGCAGAAACCCGAAATTATCGCGCCGTCAATCTGGGTTCCCGCGCCAATTTTGCCGAACACGCCGACCGCCCAACAAGCCGAACTTTTGGAAAAGCTCGACAAATCAAACGACGACGAACTGCACGAAATTATTGAGGCGAATCCGAATCTCGAACCCGAACTCGATGCCGCGCTCGACCGTCCCGCGTATATGATTCGGCAGATTATCGCGCTTAAAATTCGTCAGGAAAACGTCATCACGAGCCATTATAAATACGTTGATGGAACAAGTTTTGCCGCGCCGATTGTCTCATCGGTTGTCGCGCAAATGCTCGAAGCCAATCCCGATTTAACGCCGCAACAGGTAAAAAGAATTTTGATTTCGACCGCCGAACGACTGCCGCATTACGAAGTTGACCGTCAAGGCTGGGGCGTGCTTGACCCGCGCAAAGCCGTCGCTCTCGCGCTCGTCAAAGGATAAAATTACTGGTTTATAAAATTATAGACCAGCACTCCGGTTGCGCTGACGGCGCGGTCGCCAATTTTGACGGGATTGAAGCGCGATTGACGGGCGGCGGCTTCGGCTGAAGAACGCAGCAGCGGATGACCTGAAATCGCTCTGGCGGAAGTTACGTTTCCCTGCTCGTCAACCGTAATCTGCACCGTCACTTGTCCCGCAGCGTTGACTGCTCGCGCACTCTGCGGATACGCCGGAGTCGTTAAACTGACGGCGCGGCTGTTCATCACGCCGACGTTGACGTTTTGCGGCGGCGCGGTCGGTGTCGGGGAAATTCGCGGCGTTGGCGAAACCGTCGGCGTGGCGGTCGGACGGCTCATTACATTTGTATTTCCTAAATTTAAATTAGAATTTTGATTCGCGTTGACGTTCGAATTAGCCGGTGTCGGCGTTGGAGTCGGCGTGCGCGTCGGTGTCGGCGTTTTCAGATTCGCGTTGATATTCACGTTGGAGTTGAAATTGACGTTTGAATTCGTATTGATGTCGAGATTGGACAGCGAATTATCGGCGTTAAAATTTGCGTTAAAATTTGCGACGTTCAGCGCGGCGTTAAAATTCGCATTTGTTTTATTCGCGCTGCCGTTGTTTGAATTTCCGCCGCGCAGCAAATACCAGACTCCGCCCAAACCCGCCAGCACGACGAACGTTCCGAGAATTGTCAGCAAAACGGTCGCGGTCGTATTCGATTTCGGCGGCTGATACGATTGCCGGTTTTTAGCGCGAACCGGTTCAAGTTTAATTTCATTCGTCGGAATCACGATGCGTTCGGAATTTGTTTTGGATAAATCCGAATCGCGCGCGGGCAGATTGCGGCGGATAACAGTTTCCTCGCCGTCGTCTTCCGGCTCAATCGAACTCTCGCTCGGCATCGCCGTAAAACTCGGATTTTCTTCGACGAGCGGCGCGCCGTCTTTCGTGCAGAAACGAATAATTTCCTCGTCGTAACGAGTCTGGCAAACGGGACAGTATTTCATAGTTTCGGTTTTTTACGGAAGCAATTCGGTTTTGGGAAACGCTCTTTTGCCAAAACGTCTGAAACCGTATCTTACCATCACTTTAAGGAAATCGGCTAATTTACGGCGCGAACGGCGACGGCAAAACTTTTGGCTTTTTCAGTTTTTGAAAGTATTTTTGCAAATCGCTTTTCCGCTTTCGTCTTGTTTTTTCTATGTCTCCGCGTCTCTGTGATAAATTTGTCGTGTGAAAAAAATTATCATTATCGGTGCTGGACTCGGCGGGCTTTCGGCGGCGTGTCGTCTGGCGAAAAGCGGTTTTGATGTGACGATTTTAGAGAAAAATGAAACCGTCGGCGGCAAGATAAATTTTGTCGAAGCGAACGGCTACAAATTCGATACGGGCGCGAGTCTTTTGACGATGCGGCACATTTTGGAAGACTTGTTCACATCGTGCGAAAAACGTCTCGAAGATTATCTCGAACTTGTTCCGCTCGAACCGATTTGCCGTTATTTCTGGACGGACAAAACCGTTTTCGACGCTTCGCAAAACATCGAAAAGACCGCGCGTGAAATTGAAAAAATCTCGCCGCGGGATGTCAGAAATTTCCGCAGATATTTAGCCGATTCAAAACAAAAATACGAAATTGCCGGGCGCACGTTTCTGGCGAAAAGTCTGAATGATTTGCCGAAACTTCCGCGCCCGAAATATCTTTCCGATTTGCTGAAAATCTCGACTCTGAAAACTTTGGACAAACACAACGCCGGATATTTTAAATCGCCGAAATTGCGGCAGCTTTTCAATCGTTTTGCAACCTATAACGGTTCGTCGCCGTTTAAAACTCCGGCGACTTTCGCGCTCATTCCGTTTGTCGAATTCGGTCTAGGCGCGTGGTATGTCAAAGGCGGAATGTATGAAATTCCAAAGGCTTTGGAAAAATTAGCGCGTGAACTCGGCGTAAAAATTTTGCTCAACGCGGAAGTCGAAAAAATCATTGTCGAAAATAAAAAAGCCGTCGGCGTGAAACTCGAAACCGGCGAAAATCTTTCGTGCGATTTTGTCATTTCAAACGCCGATGCGATTGAAACTTATCGCAACCTTCTGCCGCTCGAAAATAAAAAATTCCAAACGCGCGAACCGTCGTCGAGCGGCTTTGTTTTACTGCTCGGAACAAAGAAAAAATTTCCGCTTCTGGCGCATTACAACATCTTTTTTTCGGACGATTACAAAGCGGAATTCGACGCGATTTTCAAAGCGAAACGTCCCGCGCGGAATCCGACAATTTACGTTTGCGCGACTTCCGTCACCGTCTAAAACCGCGCCGCCGCGCATCGCCAAACCTATCCCCGCGCCGATAAAAAATCCGCCGAAAACGGCAGTCAAAAGTTTGTCGGGCGTGACATCTGGATATGGAATGACGATTAACGCAACTGCTAATCCGGCGATTGCGACGGCACTTTTGACGGCGAATTTCGCACCGACTTGTTTGTAGCCGAGCGCGATAAACGGCAAATTAAAAATCAGCAGCAAAACCGAAAGCGGCAGATGAAAAACTTCCGCAATCAGCATCGAAATACCCGTTACGCCGCCGTCAATAAAACGGCTCGACAGCAAAAATCCCTTCAATCCCATTCCCGCCGACAAAATGCCGAGAATGGTTAAAATGATGTTGATAATTTCGCCGACGAACTTTTTCATAAATCTAATAGCTGCATAGAAAATTGAGTCGAGAAAAAGAAATAGGACGCGGATTTTCGCCGATTGCGGCGGATGCTCGCGGATTTTCTAGTTCATCATCTGTGTAAATCCGCGTCCCAATTTCTTCCGTTTTTCGCTTCTCGGTAAATTTGGCTTAGCTCGACATATCTTTGCCAGAATTTTTCCAAGTCTTCGGCTTCCGCGTCAGTTAATTGCCGCTTTACTTTTGCGGGACTTCCCATGACCAGCGATTTTTCGGGAATCCGCATGTTCGGTGTAACGAGCGAACCGGCGGCGACGAGCGAATTCCGCCCGACGCGAACGCCGTCTAAAACAATTGCGCCGATGCCGATTAGACATCCGGTTTCGACATAACAGCCGTGCAAAGTGACGCGATGACCGAGCGTAATTTCGTCTTCCAAAACGGTTGGATGCGTTTTCGATGAGACGTGAATAATCGAGCCGTCCTGAATGTTTGTCCGCGCGCCAATGCGTATAAAATTCACGTCGCCGCGCAAAATCGAACCATACCAGACGCTCGAATTTTCGCCGATTTCGACATCGCCGATTATCACCGCGTTTTCGGCAACGAACGCCGTTTGGTGAATTTTCGGCTTTTTACCCTGAAAGTTTTTTATCATAAATTTTCTCGAACAATGTTAGAAAGATATAGAATAAAGCGCAAGATTTTGTTTTTCGTCGGCGTTCGTGGCAAACTCGAAACAACAAAATTATTTTACCGTTTCTAATGGAGTAACAATGCCGAAAAAGCCGAAGATTTTAGCTTTCGCCGGAAGTTTGCGCGAAAAATCATACAACAAACGGGTTTTAAAAATCGCCGTCGAAGGCGCGAAAAAAGCGGGCGCGGAAGTCACATACGTTGATTTAAAAGATTATCCGATGCCGATTTACAACGCCGATTTGCAGGAAACTCAAGGCTTTCCGCCGATTGCGACAGCGTTTCAAAAACTTCTGCTCGAACACGACGGTCTGCTGATTGCTTCGCCGGAATACAACGGCTCGATTCCCAGCCCGCTGAAAAACGTCATTGACTGGACTTCGCGCGCCAACGGCGATTTAAAAGTCGCAGATTGTTTTAAGGGAAAAGTGGCGGCGATTACGACAGCTTCGCCCGGTTCATTCGGCGGCATTCGCTGTCTGGCTCATTTGCGCGACGTGCTGACGATTCTGCTCGTCAATACCTTGCCGTCGGAAATTGCGGTCG
>JBPCRW010000088.1:0-16070 GCA_050996405.1 Pyrinomonadaceae bacterium
CGTATCAACGCCTTTATAAACCGCGCCCATTCCGCCTTCGCCCAATTTTTGTTCGATTTTATAATTCCCGATTATTTTCCCAATCATTGTTTTATCCCCTTGCTGACGGCTGAAACCGAAACTCAAACCGTTTATTTCACAGCCGAAAATTCGCGCGTTATTTTAACGCCGCTCGCTTTTTCGTCTTCGGCGAACGAAACTTTGACGATGCCGACCGAAACGTTATCGTGACCGCCGTTTGCTTTTGCCTGCTCGATTAATCTTTCGGCGGCGAGATGGATATTGCCTGACGCGGAAAGCCACGTTTGCAGAATTTCCGCGTCGTCAACCATATCGGAAAGCCCGTCCGAGCAGAGCAGAAATGCGTCGTTCGGCTCGACTTCAAAAGGCTCGGAGAGTTCGACTTCAACTTTCGGCTGCGTGCCGACGGCGCGTAAAATCACGTTTTTGTCGTCGTGATTTCTAGCTTCTTCCATCGACAGAACGCCGTTCTTGACCATTTCCATAACCTGCGAATGGTCGAGCGTCAGCATTTCCAAATGCTGCCCGCGCAGGCGATAAAGCCTCGAATCGCCGACGTGCGCCGCGAACGCCAAATCGTCAAACAGCACCAGCGCGGCGAGCGTCGTTCCCATGCCGAGATATTTTTCATCGCTCGACGCGGTTTCGTAAATTTGGCGATTGGCTTCGGTGACGGCGTTTCGCAAAGCCTCGTAAGCGTCGGCTTCGTCGCCGTAATAAAATTCGCTGATTAACTCGACCGCCATCGCGGATGCGACTTCGCCAGAAGCGTGTCCACCCATTCCGTCGGCGACAATCGTCAAAGTTCCTTTGGCACACTGCGTTTCAAAATCATTCGGGCGAATGTGGCGCGCGCTGTCTTCGTTCGACTCGCGGACGCATCCGGCATCTGTCCGCACGCTGGCGGTAATAATTTTCGGCGGCAACTCGCTCGCGTCTAATTCTCTGGTTGGTAACATTTTATTTAAACACTCCGGGTCGGAACGCATTCCCGCGCCAGCCGACCGTCTTTAAAATTCATCCTTTTTGGTCAAACGTTCTTCCATTTCGTCCGCCGCCAGAATGACGTTTTTCAAAGCCCAATCGAGTTTTTTTCCGTCAGCATCGGCGGGAATGTAAATTATGTTGATGATGGCGAATTTCCCGTCCTTCTCTTTTTGAATCGCCCAGAAACTGACATTTTCCATATTTTGCGCGAGCAGCAGATTGGTAATTTCCGGCGAAGGCGAATCGTCGCTAATCATCGCGTAGGAAAAAACGCCGCGCATTTCCGAACCATAAATTTTATCCGTTTCGGAAACTATAAAAGCGGCTTGGGAGCGTTTGCCGGTTGTTCCTAAGGTAACTTTATACATCCCGTCTTTCTCCACTTCGTATTCCGTCTTAGTTTGTTTTAAAGCCTTTTCCACGCGAGCGTCGCCGCCCTTTGTCGAATCCTGTTTGGGCTGCGCGTTTATCGCCGCGCCGAAAAAGCAAGCGCACAATATCAATAAAAAAAGTTGATTTATCCGTTTCATAATTTTCTCCGTTTCAAAATAATCCGTTGAATTTAGTTTTTCTGGTTCTTCGCTCAAGCCAACGACGAATGAGCGGTCAAATTTTATTGTTTCGATTTGAGCGAAAACGTATAAATCTTTTGTCCGGGTGCCACGTCGAAATCAACCTGTCTGTCTTCGTAACCGTCGCGTTTCAAAGTCAGCGTGATTCGCTCGCCGTTTTTCGCTTCTAAATCAAACGGCGTTGTGCCGATTTGCTCGCCGTCACGGAAAACTTTGGCACTGCCGCCAAACAAATCAATGCGAATTTTATCGGCGGCGACAGTGCCTGATGTCGATTGCTGAATAATCGAGCTTTTGTCGTTTTGCGCGACGGGAGTTTTTTTCGCCGGAACGACAATTACGGAATTATTCGCCGGAGAATTTTGGGAATTTGAACCGCTCATCGCCCAGATTCCGATTCCGACTAAACCGAACAGTAAAATCACAGCCGCGATTGAACCGAAGGCGGCGGCAGCCAGCGGAGATTTCCGCCGCGATGAAACATTTGAAAGATTTTCATCGAAATTACCAACGTTTGATTCTCCGCCGTCCGAGACGGATTTCCTTTGGAAAAGAGCCGGTTTCTTTCTGCCGGAAGTTGGGTTCAGCGCGCGCCTCACATCTTCTAAAAGCTCGTCCGCCGTCGTGTAGCGTTCCGCCGTATTGACGCTCAAACACCGCTCGACGATTTGCGAAACGCGCGGCGGCACTGCCGGATTCAATTTTTCGGGTTTTTCAAAACGAGCCTCGTTGATTCGCAGATATAATGTCGAAATTGAATCGGAATTAAACGGCTCGACACCCGTCAGCATTTGATAAAGCAGAATTCCCAACGCCCAGATGTCGGTTTGCCGGTTGGCGGAATAACCGTTCAATTGTTCGGGCGCGAGATACTGCGGCGTGCCGATGACACCGCCGACTTTGGTTAAATTCTGGCTGGCGGCATCTTTGGCAATGCCGAAATCAAGCAGCTTAACCGTTCCATCGGAAGTAAATTTAATATTCTGCCCTTTGATGTCGCGGTGGATAATGCCGCGTCCGTGAATAAAAGCGACGGCTTCGCAGATTTTTTGAAAGTTTTTAAGCGCGTCTTCGACCGCGAACGCCCGCCGCTTAATCATTTCTTCCAGACTTTCGCCGTCCACCAACTCCATAAAGATAAAAAGTCTGTCACCGATTTCCTGAAAATCGTAAAGCATGGCGATGTTCGGGTGATAAAGACTCGATTGCACCCTCGCTTCGTTAAAAAAACGCTCGGTCAGCGACGAACTTGGCGATAATTTATTCAGAACTTTAATTGCCGCCGAGCGACCGATTTTGGCGTGAACGCCCTGATAAACCTCGCCCATTCCGCCCGCGCCGATAAAAGCGACGATGCGGTAATCACCAATCATCTGATTTACAGAAAGTCTTTCCATAATTTCAGCAGCCGTTTGAGGAATGACGAACAATAAATTTAAAGCGGATTATTGTTCGTCATTCCTGTTTCATACTTGCTATTGCGACTGAAGCAGTTCCATCCCGAAGCGAATCGGCACGGCATATGTCAGGGATGTTCCGGCGACCGTTCCGCCTGCAAAGAAAATTCCGATGACGCGACCTTTCGAATCGAAAACAGGTCCGCCGGAATTACCGTGTCCCGCCGTATTTGTGGCAAGCTGTATAACATCGCCCATCGTGCTGACGGTCTGGTCCTCGCCGGGTTTGTCGCTGCCCCGCAAGATATTTCCGATATTTGTTGTCGTCACGGTCACTTGCGGAATTCTTAAAACATCCGCTTCGTTGTTGAATGTATCCTTTGACTTAACAATGCCGACAACATCCGGCGAAGCCATCGGATAACCCATCACGGTTACTTGCTCGCCTTTTTTGAGCGTCTCGTAATTGTCGTTCAGTTCGACTTTGTTCACTTGTCCGGGAAGCGGAATTTTCAGCAGCGCGACATCATGACGCGGAGAGGGCGAAACTAATTGTCCGTTTATTCTGTTTTCCTTGCCGTTAAAGCTGACGACCAAACTATCGTTTGTGCCGGCGACCGTTCCTGTGTATTGTCTTCCGCCCTGCTTGGTCTGCGACGGAACCCAGTGCGACGGCGGCGGAACTAATTGATTGGCGGCAAGACTGCCGTCAGGATTTATGACCAGTCCGGCGGGAGTAGTCTGCGGATTGAACTCGTAAATCGTCATCCAACTTGCGCCGACGTGCCGGTTGGTCAAAACAAATCCGTCGTTGCTGACAACAAATCCCGACCCGTAAATGTCCCCTCCGATTCCCGGATTTTCCACGCCGTCTGTTTGCTGATCATTGGTCAAAAGCGGTTCATATGTATCACCATCGGGGGTCCTTGGTTGAACCGCGACGTAAAGTGGAATGACCGAACCTGCTTGGGGATTGATTTTAGTCGGAACTTTGGGCGGAGAAACTTTGAGAATCGCCGCCAAAACCCGCGTGTCGTTGGGAATGTATTGATGATAAAGCTGCGTGTTTCGCGCCGCGTCGTATAAATGCCAGATGACATCAATTTTGACAACCGTATTACCGTATTTATCAACGATTTCATCCGACTTGATGCCGGCGTTGGCTTTCTCGTCTGCCATTTGTTTTTCGATTGCAGACTGCTTGTCCGCCGCGTCCTGCTGCTGCTGTGCAAGCTGGTCTTTCATCGCCTGTTCGTTTTGCTCGCGGGCGGCTTGCTGTCTGGAATTGTAGTAATAAGCTCCACCGATGACCACGCCGAACAGAATCAACACGGCGAGCGCGGCGGCTCCGCCGATGACTCCGAATTTGCGTCCCTGCGATTTTTTGGTTTCGCTGACGGTGTGCGAAATCATTCGTTCGACGGTCGCTTTGCCGACTGTTCCGGGCGGTTTCGATGTGCTTGACGGCGCGGTTGGTATCGAATTTAACATTCCGCCGCTTCCGCTGACGTTTGTGCTGGCGACGCGCGTCTCCGGCGAAGCCTTTCCGAACGCCGCTGCTTCGGCGATGCGGGTCGCTTTCGTAGAATTTGCCGGGCGCGGTTCGACATCAAATTGAAATTCCGGTCCGCCCGTTCCAAGCTGGATTAAATCGCCCGGATTCAGTTTGGTTCTGCCGTTAATCCGTTGTTTATTCAGAAAAGTTCCGTTGCGGCTGTTCATATCTTCGACCAGAAATCCGTTTGGATCATTCGGGTCGCGGCTAATTTTCGCGTGTTGGCGACCGACTAAATCGTCCCGGTCGGGGTCGAATTTGACGGTTGCTCCTTCTTCTCGCCCGAAAATTAAATCGTTATGATATTTTAAGGCGAACTCCTCGACTTGATTGGCTTTCGAGCCGCTCAAATGTTTAATCAGCATTCTTTCCATAGTTTTATCTCCTTACTTTTTATCTTCTTCTTTTGAAAACTTGCCTCACTCTGTAAGGCGTAAAAAATTTAAAAATTAGCCCAAACAGCGAAAAATATTTTTGCTCGGTTAGTCTTCGTCTCGCATAAGTCTCACGATAATCATTTTTTCCGTCATCAATTTGCGCGGAAAATTCGACCGCCCCATTTGTTCAAGCAAACGCGCGACAAAGAACGTTTTAATTTCTAAGGCGTGATGACGCGCAAAGTTTTTAAGTGGTCGTCGCAGACGTGGACTTCGGTCGGGGCGTTGTTAAAAACATCTCTGGAAATTTCCGCGGCGGCTTCCTTCCAAATCTGGAAAGTCGCCGGATCGTTTTGTTTTTCTTTTAGAACGACCACTCTGAATTGATATGTTGAACCGGCTTTATCCAGTTGAACGGTTTTTCGATTGCCGTCGAAAAGACCTTCTTTAACCAGATAATTACCGAGTCTGCGGGCTTCGGCTTCCGTCACATTATTTGTGTAATACAGTTCGCCGCCGTTAAATTCGAGCTTTGTGCCGTATTCGCCGATTCCGCTGATTTTGCTGATTTCGCTGCATCCTAAACCGACGGCGAGCAAAATCGCCATCGCTAAAATGCCGTTGATACAAGTTTTGTTTTTAATGTTCATCTGTTCTCCTTATAAGTTTTCGTAAAATTTCCTTTCATTTAACAGAGCGTAATCCAGCCTCAAAACAGCCCACCAAAAATAATTTTAAAAATTCGCAATTTGTTTTTGCTCAATCGTTATCTTGAGCCGCGTCTTTTTTATTGACATCATTGTTTTTTAGCTTAAAATCTGAAGCTATAAACTCTTTTGTTTTGTAGTAGAACGGATTGTGAACCCGACTTGCCTTAAAAGTGGTTAGGAAACCGTTAGTTTTCGGTTAAAGTTTGGTTAGGATTTTATTTAGATGGAAAAAAACCTTATCTATGAGTTTGATTCTTACCTCCTCGACCCTCTCGAAAGAAGTTTGCGGCACGGCGAAAAAACGCTTCAGCTTCCGCCTAAAGCCTTTGAAACGCTCATTGTTTTGGTCGAAAATAATGGAAAGCTGGTCGAAAAGGATATTTTAATGCAGCGAGTTTGGACGGATTCGTTCGTTGAAGAAGGAAATCTCAAACTTTGTATTTACACGCTGCGAAAAGTTCTGGTTAATTCAAATTTTATCGAAACCGTGCCGAAAAAAGGTTATCGTTTTAACGCGCCGGTCAAGATAATTGAAAAAGTGCCGGGCGAAATGCTCGTCGAAAAACAAATAATTCCCGAATCCGCGCCTGTTGCCGACGAAATTGACGCGCCGGAAAGAAACATCGCGCCGAAATCTTTTCTCCAGATAATCTCGCAGCCGAAAGTTTATTTTCCGGCAGCTTTGCTTGCGTGTCTCGGTTTGCTCGGCGCGTTCTATTTTTCAAATCAAAGCAGAGGGAACTCGAAAATTGTTCCCGCTAATCCGCTGGCAAATATCAAAACGATGGCGGTTTTGCCCTTGAAATCCTTGAGCAATCCGCCGCAAGACCAGGAATTGCGCGTCGGAATGGCGGATTCAATCGTCACGAAATTGAGCGCGGTCAAACAACTCGCCGTGCGTCCGACGAGTTCGACCGTTCAATATCTCGACCAAAATTACAATACGATTTCGGTCGGCAAAGAATTACAGGTCGATTCGGTTTTAGAAGGCAGCCTGCAAAAAGAAGGACAAAAGTTAAAAATAAATCTGCAAATGGTTAGCGTTTCGTCCGGCGAAGTTTTATGGGCGGACAGTTTCACCAATGATTTATCGAATGTTTTGAGCGGCGAAGAATCGGTAGCAAACCGCGTCAGCCGTTTGATGGCGTTGAACTTAGATTCCGGCACAACGGAAACGCTCGCGCAGCAAACTTCTCCTAATCCTTCGGCGCAGGAACTATCTCTAAAAGGCATTTACGCGATGGCGACTTCGACGAGAAACGTGAAAAATGTCTTTCAGGCGCGTGATGCTTTTGAACAGGCGATTCGACTCGACCCGAATTTCGCTCTCGCTTATTCGGGTTTGGCAACTACATACACAACCGCCGGTTCGCTAACCTTGATTTCGCCGCAGGAAGCCTACCCGCCCGCCGAAAAAGCGGCTCGGCACGCGCTCGAACTCGACCCGAACTCGGCTGCGGCATACATTGCTCTGGCGGAAGTCGAAAGCGATTACAACTGGAATTGGCAGGCTGCCGAAGTCAGCAATAAACGCGCTCTCGAACTCGCGCCTAATTCCGCCGCCGCGCATCATAGTTACTCGGAATTTCTGGCGCGGATGGGACGTTTTGACGAAGCCTCGTATCATTCGGATTTAGCGCACCAACTTGACCCGACGAGAATAAATTACGAAGCCGTCCGCGCCTTGCAGTATTCCTATGAGCATCGTTTTGACGATGCCGTCGAGCAGAGCAAAATGGTCATCGAAAAAGACCCGAACGCTTATCTGGCTTATCTGTATCTTTCGAGTGCGGAAGCTACCAGAGGCAATTTTAAGGAAGGAATCGCGGCGGGCGAAAGAGCGAGCGAAATGTCCGGCGGCGACATTTCCGCCCAGTTCGTTTTAGGCTGCAATTATGCGTTGATGGGCGACCGGAAAAAAACGGATGAGATTCTGGTTAAGCTAAAATCTTTTAGCAATCAACGCTATGTTGACCCGTTTCTCTTTGTCGCGCTTTACACCTATCTCGGCGACAAAGACCAAGCCTTTGCTTATATGGAAAAATCCTATGAGGGAAAATCCTACTGGATGACCGCGATTAAAGTTCTTCCGGCTGTGGACGCATTGCGTTCAGACCCGCGCTTTGCGGAAATGCTCAAAAAAATGAACCTGGATAATTGAAATTCTTACCTTCCGAAAAAAAACCAGAACGCCGCCGCCAGCGCGAAATAACGAAGGTTGCGGCGAAACGTCTGCGGAAAATCCGCGGTAAAAAATTTCCAGACTAACCCTGCGCCCTGCGCTTTGGCGCGATAGATTTTGCCGTGAGCGCGGATGACGAGATTGTTTAGATAATTGACCAGACGCGGGTCGCGCGATTCACTGCGGGCGATTGCCAAATCAGAAGCGGCGCGATGGTAAAGCTCGCCGAATTCACGCACTTCCGCCTTTGAAAGTTTTTGCAAAGCGAAAGCGTCCAGCATCGAAAGCAAATCTTCGAGCCGCCAGTTATTTTTTCGTTTGTCCGCAAATCGATTCATCGCGTTCTGATTTTAGATTCTGGATTTCGGATTGGCAATCTGAAAACGCCCGATTGCGACATTTATTATTTAGAGCGTGTTTGGAAATTCAATTTTCTAATTTGATGTGCTTGAGCATTACGCTTACCATCGCCGAAAATAGTAATAAACGGTTTGCCGACACGGATAATCCTGCGGCAAATATCGCCATGCAGAGCCGGTTCGCAAAACGTAAAAAAGCGCGCTGCAGACTTGGCGTAAATCAATTCTGCGCCGTCGCCCAAACTGTTCGGGCGGTGGTAACATATGTTCGAGCAATTGCCATTGCTCATCTGAAAGGTCAGACGGATAGGTTTTTCTTTTCATTGCAGAAACAGCCTAACCGTTTCGGCTGACCTTTCCCGAATTTCCAAACACGCTCTTAGAATTTTTCATCTAAAACCGCTTGCTTTTACCGTTGACTAATTCTTTCAAGAAGCGCAAAATTAACCTTGCCCTGAAATAATTTAAAGAGAATTACACGAAATGAATTTTACCGAACAGAGCGCGGTTCAGCGGGCTAAAGAAGATTTAGCCGGACGTTTAAAAATCAAGCCGGACGATGTTCACGATGGTTCTGTGATTGAAAAAGATTTTCCCGACGCATCGCTCGGCGCGCCGGTCGGCGATGAAATGAGCGCGCAAATGATTTCCGGCGGCTGGCAGATTATTTTAAAAGCCGACGGGAAAAATTTCGAGTATCGCGCCGATAAATACCAGCTTCGCTTAGTCGATTTCGACGGAACGAATTATATTATCGAATCGTAAATGAAAGCATAGAGAATTAAAGTTCTTTACTGCTTTTATTTTTTGGAGTAAAAATGAATCGTAAAAATATCTGGATTCACGTTTGCATTGCCGTCGTCATCGTTACGCTGGCGGCTGTTCTTGGACAAATCAGGCATTGGGAAAAATCTCTGGAGATGTATAAAAATATTTCCAGAACAACGCCGAAGCCCATTTCGATTCCGCGCGCGAAAAATGATACCGAACACGAAGTTCTGGTGAAATTTCGCCCGGATGTCAGTCTTGCCGACATCAAAAAAATCGCCGTCAAAAATAACGACACGATTGAAGACAAGTACGAATTTACAAAAAATCTGGTAGCGATTGACGACCTCGACGGATTGGACGCGGAAAGGGTTGCCGCGCAGTATCGGCGGATGTCGAATCTGGTCGAATACGCCGAACCGAATCTCGTTATCAAACTCGACCCGACCGAAACCCCGAAAGACTCCTGGAATTTGAAACCAAACGAACTGGCTTCGCCAAATGACCCGATGTTTGCCGACCAATGGGCTTTGAGCAACGACGGCAAAAACGGCGGTAAGGAAAAAGCCGACATCAACGCGCTTCTGGCTTGGAAAAAAACGCAAGGCAGCGAAGATATTGTGGTTGCGGTTTTGGACAGCGGAGTTGATTACACGCATCCAGATTTAGCTGCGAATATCTGGACGCGCCCCGATTCGCTTCCTGCTTACACCGATGACGAACTCGGAACGTTTAACGATTTACACGGCTTTAACGCGACCGACAACGATGCCGACCCGATGGACGACAACGGACACGGAACGCACTGCGCCGGAATCATCGGCGCGGAAGGCGACAACGACGAAGGCATCGCCGGAATCAACTGGCACGTCGAAATTATGCCGCTCAAATTTATGGGGCGCGGCGGTTTCGGCACGACCAAAGACGCGATTGAAGCGATAAATTACGCAATCGAACGCAAAAAAGATGGTGTAAATATTCGCGTGATTAACGCGAGTTGGGGTTCGACGCAGAATTCAAAAGCACTCGAAGACGCGATTCGCGCCGCCAATGAAGCGGGAATTTTATTTGTCGCCGCCGCCGGAAACGACGGGACGAGCAACGACAAACGCCCGCATTATCCTTCAAACTACGATTTGCCGAATGTCATCAGCGTTGCCGCGATTGACCGCGCCGATAGTTTGACTTCGTTTTCAAAGTTCGGCGTGAAAACGCTTCACATCGCCGCGCCCGGCAAAGATATTCTTTCAACTTGGCTCAACGGCGGTTATCGTGAAGCGTCGGGAACTTCGATGGCTGCGCCGCAGGTTGCCGGAGTCGCCGCATTGATTCTTTCGCTCGAACCGAATATTTCGGTCGAAAAACTTCGCGCGAGAATTTTGAAGTCGGTCGATAAAATTGATTCGCTCGACGGAAAAGTTGAAAGCGGCGGCAGATTAAACGCGGCGAAGGCTTTGGGAAACTAGCAAATTTACAATGGAAATTTTTTCAGCCGTTCTGCAAGGGACGGCTTTTTATTTTCGACAATCTGCGGTAATCGTCAACCATTTGGAACATTTAAAACTAATCTTAACTTCGCTTTTTCAATGAACTATTCAATTCATTTATGACTTTAAACATCTGGAGATACAATGGTTTGCAGCCATTCTCCGATTTACTGGCACGGTCATTGCTCTAACAGCAATCGACAACGGTAATTGAAAAATTATCCGTTTCGTTTGTTCAATGTGAACCTGGATGTTTTATTGATGCGGCTTGACTTTTCAGCCCTTCCGACCCTAATTGAGCCGCAAACTGCAAAAGCCTGAAATTTCTCAGGCTTTTATTTTTATCGTTTCTTAATCGTTAATTTTCGCCTCGCTTCATTTACCATTTACCGTTTAACATTTACCATTTAACAATATGTTCGGCACTCTATATCTGGTCGCTACGCCAATCGGAAATCTTTCAGACATTTCCGAACGCGCCCTAAAAACTTTGCGCGAAGCCGATTTAATCGCCTGCGAAGACACGCGCCACACGCGCAAACTGCTGACCCATTTCGGAATTTCAAACAAACTCAAGAGTTATCACGAACACAACGAAACCGCGCGCGCCGAAGAATTTATACAGCTTTTAACGGACGGAAAAAACATCGCGGTCGTGTCGGACGCGGGAACGCCCGGAATTTCCGACCCGAGTTTCAGAATCGTCCAAAAGGCGCGCGAAACAGGCGTAAAAGTCGTTTCGATTCCTGGCGCGGTCGCATTTGTAACTGCCGCGATTGTTTCGGGACTGCCGACCGATTCGCTTTTTTTCGGCGGTTTTCTGCCTTCTAAAAAAGGCGAAAGACAAAAGCGTTTAGAAGAAGTTCGGAAAATTCCGGCGACGCTGGTTTTTTACGAATCGCCGCGCCGTCTGGAAAAATCGCTGGCGGATTGCGCGGAGATTCTCGGCAACAGAAAAGCATCGGTCGCCCGTGAATTAACCAAACTGCACGAAGAAGTTCTGGGCGGAAATCTCGACGAACTGGCAAAAAATTTTGCAGGTCGTGAAGTAAAAGGTGAAATTGTTTTGGTGATTGACCGCGAAGAAATTCAAAGTCCAAAGTCCAAACTCCAAACTCCAAAGTCCGTTCTTGAGCGAATTGTCGAGTTAGAAGAAAAAGGCTTGGACAGAAAAGCCGCGCTCAAAAAAACGGCTAAAGAATTCGGCATTTCGCGCTCGGAAGCCTATCGTTTGCTGGTTTCCGCCAAAAAAGATTAAACCTTACAGTTAAGAAAGCGCGATGGGCAAACAAAAGATTTTTGTTTGCCCGTCAAATTTAATTTCGAATAATCGCAATCACGAATTACAATTATTATTGAAACGATGTCGTTAATTTATTTCGTCACGGTAATTTCGCGTGTTGTCGAGTTATAGCCGTCGTTACCTACGAGATTTCCGTCCTTATCGACGAGTTCGAGTTTGACGTTGTGCGTGCCGTTTGACCAGCCAGACAGCCAAATCGGCTGCCACTTGTCAATGTATTTCGCCGCGCCGCCGTCAATCGAATAACGCACTCGATATTCGCCGCCGTCGCCTTGCAGTTTCGCGTTCGAGAGCCAGAAATCAATCATAATATTCTGCGCGTCGTCGCCCTTGTATTCGCCTTTTGGTCGGCTATAAGTCAGAAGCGGTTTCGACGCGTCAACTGCGCCGCCGGTTGACGACGGCATATCTTTGCCTTCGGGCGTGGCGGACGGATTCGCGTTCGTATTCGCATTAGAATTTGAATTGGCTTTGGCGTTTGCCATTGTGTTTCCGGTGTTGGTTGTAGTTGGTTTCGACGTATCCGCGCCGCCGCCCTTGACCGTGAATTTCACCATCTGAAACGCGCCCGCATTTTTATAACTCTCGTGCCAGGGACGCGACGGGAAAACGCGCAAAGTGTGTTCGCCGTCCGCGACATTGCGAAGTTCAAACGCCTGGTCGAGATTGTAATACGCTTCATACGGCTGGTTGTCGAGAATAACGTGAATGTGGTTGCCCATTCCGGTCGTCATATCTTTCATCGGTTTGTAGCCCTTTAAATCGCCGCTCAAATTTAATTTCACTTTGACGGTCGAACTTCCGACGGTCGAATCCGCCGCCGGTTCGACGATTTTTAAAACGGGCGCGGCATTGTCCTGCTCGCCGCGCTCTCGCATCATATCGACGATTTTCTGCGGGCGCGCCGCTTCCGTCAAAGTCTGCGCTGCGGCTGATTCGGAAAGGGATGAATTTTCATCGGGTTTCATACCGTTATGAATAAAAGTATCATTGGTTTTATTCGTTCCCGTGTAGCCGCCCGGATTAAGCTGCGTCGGTTCTTTCTGGCAAGCCGTAAAAGCGGCAAGCACCAATAAAAACAAGAAAAATTTCGTTGATTTCATAATTTTCTTTTTTGTTTTTTCAAGCTGTCTGCACAACTCGTTTCTGTTCCTCTGTTTTCTTAAAATCAAATACTTCGCAAAAGTTTTTAATAATTTTATCTTCGACTTCCGCTAAATCAAGTTCGCATCCCAAAAGCCTTTCCATTGATGTCACGGGTTCGCCTTCGCAGGAAATTATCCGGTCAAAAAAACTCAAATCCGTATTCACATTCAGCGCGAAACCGTGCGTTGTCACCCAGCGTTTGATGTGAACGCCGATTGCCGCGATTTTTCCCATCCGCGTATGAACGCCGGTCAAACCTTCGATGCGAAACGATTCGATACCGAAATCGTTCATCGCGCGAATCAAAACTTCTTCCAGATTCCGCACATATTTATGAACGTCTTCGCGGTCGGGCGACAAATTTATAATCGGATAACCGACGATTTGCCCGATGCCGTGATACGTTATTTTGCCGCCGCGATTTGTTTCAAAAACCTGCGCGCCGAGCGTTTTCAAAATTTCCGCACTCGCCAAAACGCCGTCCATTTTCGCGCGGCGACCGAGCGTAAAAGTATGCGGATGTTCGAGCAGAAAAAGCGTGTCGGACGCGGTTTGAGCGATGACAGCCTGCTCCGTTTCCTTTTGCAAATCCAGCGCGGCGGCATAATCAATGCGTCCGAGACGGCGAACTTTTAACGCTCTTTCAGTCATCTTTGCTTTAGAAAAACTTTCAAGTTAGATTCTAATTGTAACATTTACCGTTAAGCAAAGAGGAAACCAATGAAAACAGGAAAAATTTTATCGAAAATTGTCGTTGTGGTGTGTTTGTTATGTTTGGTTTTGACCGCCGCCGCACAGACGAAACGCCGAAAGCCGGTCAGAAGAACGAGCCGTGCTTCGACTGCCGCGACCGCCGCCAACGCCGCCGAAATTAAAGCGAGCGCGGAAAAAGTTTCGACGCAGTTAAAAAACGTGACGAAATTTATTTACGTTCTCGGCGGCGTGGCGCAGACGATTCAAGACGTGGATGCGTCAGCTAAATCCGGCAGAGCCTCGCGGACAACCATCGACACAAACACGCGGAATAAACAATCGGTTGTCACAACGATTGGAAATCTCCGCGCCGGACTCTCCGCGCTCGAAGCCGAATTTCAGACGAAACCCGCGCTTTTGCCGTATCTTCCGCAAATTCAGGGAATTTCCGACATCGCCGCGAATGCCGAAGACCAGGCTTCAGCCGGACAATTTGTAAATTCGGGGAAAACGCTTTTGCAGGTGGTCGAAAAACTTTCCGATACGCTGGCGGCAATGCCTTAATTAGTGGTGAACGGTGAATGGTGAGTGGTGAGTTATTTTTGAAGATTCTCTTTTGCGGTTTTGATTGATGAAGCAAGCAGTTTTTGCAGTTCTTCACAATCAATTAACAAGGATTCAGCTTGTTTCGCAGTAAGAAATTCGCTGTCGCGTAGTAATCTTAACCAGTAGGTTGTTTCTGCTGATTCTTTTTGAGCAATCGAAAGTTTATGAATGAAATCTGTTTTTGACTGCGCTTGGCTGGCTTCTTCGACGTTTGCGCCGATTGAAGTTCCCGAACGCAAAATTTGCTTTGACAAGACAAACTCTTTTTTGTCCGTCGAAATAAATTTGTAAAGTTTCACAATTCGCAAGGCAAATTGGTAAGATTTTTCGCGCAAAACGCTCTCTTTCATCTTTCTTTATCTTTCACTAACCACTCACCGTTCACCACTCACCACTAATTAAGGTTTTTTAAAGTCCGCCGTCTTTTTATTCTTATCGGCATCGCAGGTTTCAATCGGTTTATCTTTCGCGGCAGTTGTAACTTTTATTTCTTCGGCGGGCAATCCGAGTTTTTGACGAATAAACGCTTCGGTTTCCGCTTCCATCAATTCGCCGTTGACGATAAATGTTTTTTCCACGAGCGTGTCGCCTTTTTTCTTTAAATCGGCGGGCGTTAAAAAAATGTTCCAGGGCGAACCCCAGCCGCGCGTGTCGCCCGTTTTCCGGCGATATTCGTAATGCGGAGTTTTCTGTTTCGCGTCCTTCGATTCGGATTCATAGACGACGGGAAAGGTGATTTTTTTATCGTCGAGATTCGCCCGCGTGTCGGCAACGCTCGCGTATTCGCTCACGCCGACGACATCGAAACCGTTCGCTTTATATTTTTCGTAAAGTTTTTCCGCGAACGGTGCTTCGTTGCGCCAGTTCGGACACCACGCCGCGAAATAAACGACCATTACGAGTTTTTTGCCATTCGCAAAATCGCGCAGATTCATCGGGCTATCGTCACGCACCGATTTATAATTCCAATTTTTATATTTGATTTCCTTTTCCTGCAAAGGCGCGTATTCGTGCTGCGCCGATGCCGTGAACACAAAACAAAAAAGTAAAATCGCCAAAGCTAAAATTGTTTTCATCGTTGTAACTCCTGACCGAAACAAGATAACTTTTCAGATGCCAAAAGGCAAGGTTCGGGATGTTAAACGGCAAAAATTCAAGCGTGAATTTTACCTTTCGGCGAAAGCCGTGTAATTTATTTATGAGCAAATAGAAAAGGAATTATAGAAAATAAAATGGCAGAACAAACGACCGTAACGGATATTTTTCGCCGCGCAATGGCAATCAGACAGTCAAACGCGAACGCTTCATATAAACAAATCAGCGAACAGCTTGTAAATGAATTTTCGGGAAAATCGTTTCCGCAGGCGGCGCAGTTGACGATTCCCGAATATGATAATATCGCGCCCGAAGAAGATTGGACTGCGGGACTGCCCGTAATCTTGCGCGGCATTCAATTGCAGGACTGGAAGGAAATCGCGCACGGGATAATTATCGGTCTCGACCAAATCGAAAATTTTCCGAAAGAATCCGGTCGGGAAGACGCGCCCGAAAAAGAATGGCGCAATCGTGATAAAGGCATCGCCGAAGCCGAAAAGAAAAATTTCGACAAATGGATGCCCGCCGATTTAATGAATCTGGCGCAACGGGCGACGAAAAAGTAAATTTCAAAATGACTGCGATTTTGAAGGAATTACAAAAATGAAAGAAACGATTTTAGCGATTATGTTAATAGTTTTTTCCGGCGGCGCGTTTGCACAAAAAGTTTCGCCCGTGAAACCTTCTTACGCTTCTGACAAAACGATTAGCGAACCCGCAATTTTTGGCGAAGGCGTAATTTCCGGCGGCGCATACGATTCGCATCCGGCTTTCACGCCCGACGGAAAAACGCTCTACTTTGTGCGAAGCAC
>JBPCRW010000106.1:0-4708 GCA_050996405.1 Pyrinomonadaceae bacterium
GAGTCCGAACGAAACTGTCTCGACATCACGCATCAAATATCGGCAATCATCAACGCCCTGCGCCGCGTCCAAAACGATATGCTGCACGCACATCTCATCGCGCTCGGCACGGCAATCATCGAAGAAAATCTTTCGCCGCAAAAACGCCGTGAACTCGCCGACGAAATCGCCGCGCATCTCAAGCGTTTGTCTTGACGGCTTCGGCTAGATTCAGCTTTTCGGCGACGGCTGCGGAGAAGGCGAAGCGGCGCGGCGCGGCGCGCTCGAATGCCAATGCACGATTTGCCATTGACCTTTGTTTTTCTCCAGCACGGCAGTTCCGAGTCCCGCGCTGTCAACGTGCCGCGCTCCGATGTCAGCGGAAATCGTGTATTTGAATGTCGCCCAAGCCGTATTTCCCGAAACTTTCGCTTTAATGTCGGAATACGAATACTTGATGTTTTTCATCTCTTTCATCTCCGGCGCGAGATGATTGTTGCGGTAATCCGTCCAGCCGTAATTGGCGTATCCGTTTTCAAAAACCGTCACGTCCTCGCTGTTCGCCCAGATTTTATCGAGCGTCGCCAAATCGCCTTTTTCAAACGCGGCGGCGTTTTGCCGCAGAACGTCCGTTACCGCTTTTTCTTCGCCGGTCTGCCGCGCCGAAACCCGTTCATAAAAATTCAAACCGATAATTGTTAAAACAATCGCCGAAACCGTCGCGGCGAGGGAAATACTTTTCCTGAGCTTCATAAAATTTCCTCCTCCTGTTTTCAAACAAACTCTGCAAACACGCTTGCTGTTAATTATCAATGCCCGCTTTCTTCCAACGCTTTGGAATCGTTTTTTCGCAAGGCGTTTTCCAAAACCGTCCATTCTTTGTGGTCGGTCAGCCGCTTCAAATCTGAATTTCCGTCTTTCTGCAAATCGTTCAAAAGGTCGGCGGATTTTCCGCCCTTGATGGCTTTTTCGCCCGCTTGAAACAACATCTCGAAAGCCGCGTGATGACTTTTACTGGCTGCCGCTTCGAGTTTTCCTCTTTGATATGTAAAGCGGTAATCTTCCGGGTAGCGGTTTTCGGCATCTTTCAATTCGCGCTCAATCGCCGCTTTCTTTTCTCGCGTGGCGGCGTTGTCTAATTTGGCGCGAATCCGGTTTAGCTCGTCGTCCGCGTTGGAAGATTTCGACGAAAGATTACTGCCGGAATCTCTAACGCCCAGAGCCGAATTGTCGGCTGTATTCGTATCAGTTTTAACTTGCGCGTTTTGACTTTCGCCATCGCTTTCTCCTCCGCGCATTTGTCGCCAGGCAAACGTCGCGGCGATTGCCGCAAGAGCCAGAAATGCGAGCGCGATTCCCGCAATCAAAAAAAACTTGCCCGAATTTTCCTGCCCTTCCCCATAACTCAAATTCGACGCGAAGGTGGGCGGGGCGATTGCGTCGCCCCTCAAATCGGCGGACGGCGGCAGCGGCGACAAATCGGAATTTGCCTGGCTGCCGGAAACGGGCGTTGAATAAATTGTGGGAATACTGGCGGGGACGAAGCTTCCGCTGCCGGAAGCGTTCGCGGGCGGACTGCTGCTGATAAATCCGCCGGAAGAATGTGTTCGGCTCGCGTCGTCGGACGCGCCATAAACGGCATTATGAAATTCTCGCGCTAAATCACCGGCGGTTTGCTGCCGCGCTTCCCTTTGTTTTTCAAGCGAGCGCATCACGACGGCTTCAACCGGCGGCGGAATTTTGGGATTAAGCTGCCGGAGCGGAGCGGGCGATTTCGTCACGTGCTGCACGGCGATTGCAGTCGGGTTCGGCGAATCGAACGGAGGCGCGCCGCCGAGCATTTCGTAAAGCACGATGCCGAAACTGTAAATGTCCGCCCGCCCGTCAAGTTCCTCGCCTAGACATTGTTCGGGCGACATATACCGCAACGTTCCCGTCGTCGCGTCCGACTTTTTCCAATCGTTCGCCTTTGCGCTGAGAATTTTCGCCAAACCAAAATCCACCACTTTGACGCGCAGTAAGCCGCTCGGCGCCTGATTGACAACGATATTACGGGGTTTGATGTCGCCGTGAACGATGCCCTGCCGGTGCGCTTCGTCAAGCGCGTCGCAAACTTGGGTTGCAATGGCGGAAACCGTTTGCGGCGGCAACGCTCCGTATTGTTTGATAATTTGGCGGAGGCTTTGTCCGGCGACGAGTTCCGTCACGATGTAGAACAAACCGTTTTTGGTAACGTCAAAATCGTAAATGCCTGCCGCGTTCGGATGCTTGAAACGAGCCGCCGCTCGCGCTTCGCGGAGAAAACTGTCGGTGGACGCGGCAAAATCCGCGTCGTCGTCTTCGAGATTGAAAATTTTAATTGCCGCTTCGTCTTCGATTTTCAAACGAGTGGCGTTATAGACCGCGCCGCTTGCGCCGACTCCGATGACCGAGTTCAGCCGATATTTGCCGTCCAGCACTTCGCCTATGAGCCGTTCGGCTTGCTCGCGCTTGGCTTGTTCGAGTCTTTGCCGCGCCGCGCTTTTCTCGCCGCTTTCGGAAAACGCAGGCAGTTCTTCTGCGGCTGGCGGCGGCGATTTTAGACTCGCCCCGCAGCCGGTGCAAAAGGTGAACCGCTCGCTATTTTCCTCGCCGCATTTTCTACAAATCATACCTTTAGCCTTCTAAAAATTTTTCATCAAAACTTTTCACAAACTCTTGCAACTTTCCGTCAGACATTGCGCCAGTGCCAGAGCGCGTCGAGAAACATTCCAATTCCGAATAGCGACAGCACAATAGCATCGTTGAAAAGATGCTGTTGGCTCATTCCGAGCAAAGTCCCGCCCGTAGCTTGCGTCAGCCATGCTCCGAGCAATGCCAGAAATGCTAAGGCAAAAAATATCCTGCCCAAATAAACCGTATAAGTTGTCGCCTTCTTCGTATCCATCTTTTATGCCTCCTTAGAATTCATTCGCGTTTCAAGAACGCTTTCCGTCATCTCCAAGCGGCGCGTAATAACCGCGTTTCGTGCGGACGCGCAGCGATTTATCCTTGACCTCGACGACGATTTGCCGAAAAGCTCCGTCCTTTTTCTGATTCGTCGGGTAATAGCCGAGCGTGTATTGCTGTTTGAGTTCGGCGGCAACTTCTTCCGCCGCTTCGTCAACTCGATCGCGTCCGCCCTCGTGCGCGTTTTCCAAATAATAAGCGTTGCCGCCGGTCACTTCGGCAAACGAGCGCAAAACGCGCATATCTACCGTATCTGGAATTTGAGAATCGAAAATGCCCAGATGGATGTTGCCTTTCTCGCCGTGTCCGATTCCGAGCGCGTAAATAATGACTTCGGATTTTTTCGCCAGAGAAAGGGCGGTTTGCAGATTGATTGAACTCGCCGTGTCGTTGCCGTCGGTCAGCAACAGTAGAGCGCGTTTTTTATTTTTGCCCTGCTTGACCTTTTGCAAACCGAGAGTTATCGCGTCATAAAGCGCGGTGCTGCCGTTTGGTCTGAGCGACTGAACGGCTCGCAAAATCTTTCTCTGGTCATCGGTAAAATCCTGCACCAGATATGCGTCGTCATTAAACTCGACGAGAAAAATTTCATCGTTCGGCGAAACGTTTTTGACGAAATGCTCAACCGCGTCCTCAACGCCTTCGATTTTGTCTTCCATACTGCCCGATGTGTCGAAAATAATGCCGAGACTGATGGGAACGCGGTCGCCCGTGTTGAAATACGCGAGTTCCTGTTTCGCGCCGTCTTCATAAACATTGAAATCCGATTGCTTGAGGTCGGCGCGATAACGCCCGTTTTTGTCCGTCACCGTTGCCGTTAAGGTGACCAAATCGGTGTTCACCCGAATAACTTCCGCATCGTTTGTTTTCGGCGGCGTGGCAGACGGCGCGGGAGTCGGCGACGTTTGCGGCTTGCTCTGCGCGGTTGAATCAGGCGGGAAATTCAATGACAATCCGGCGAACGTGAATAAAATCATCAACAAAACAAACGATTTTATCTTCATAATTTTTAACTCCTTAACCGAGGCAAACAAAGCCGTCAAATCACCGATTTTTCATATCGTTCATCTGCATATTGTCCATCGGCGTTTGCTTCATCTCCATATCGCCCGCTCGCATTGAAAGGTTTCCGTAACGCGCAGCTAAGAATCCGCCGCCAGCAAGCATCGCCAAAGTGATAAGCGTAACAACGAGTTTGCTGGAGGCGGGAACGTTGCCACCCATATTCATTCCGTCCATCTTTTTTTCGCCCATCGCGCTCATATTGTGCGCGGCGGATGTTGTTCCTTTTTGATTAGCTATTTTTTTGCTTCCGTCAGTTTCGGTTTTCGCGCCGCCTTTGCCGAGAGAGCGTTCGGTTCCCATCCCGTGTTTTAGTTTTTTAGAGACGAGCCAATAATTGACCGGAAAAGCCAGCACCGCGCCAGCTAAGGAAGCGAGCGACATAATGCCCCAGAATCTGACGTTGCCTGGCTCCATCGCCCGCATATCGCGCGTCATCAGAATAATCATCACGGGAATCATTCCCGCCATTACCGCGTTCATCGAAAGCCATTCGGGTAGAATCGTGCTTTTGACCGCCTGCCAGTAGCTTCCGCCGAGCATATCTTTCATAAAGAGTGCTTGAAAGATAAAAAGCCCAAAGGCAAAGCCCGCGATATATTCAATAATCGCGTCAACGCCCATCGGCAGACCCAAAAGACTGGTAATCGCCGCCGCAACGATAATTCCCGTTGCATCC
>JBPCRW010000142.1:0-14674 GCA_050996405.1 Pyrinomonadaceae bacterium
TTTCTTCCGGCACAGACGGAATAGTTTGCGGACGAAGAGACATCTCAATAATCCTCCTTAAAATACTGGTTTGAGGAAATATTATACCTGTCTTAAAGCTGTCGCAATGAATTCGCCAGCAGTATCATTTTTGCGGAAGAACCTTCTATTAGACCACTTCACTCATTTCATCAATTTACGATTTGGGCTATTCCAACGAGAATCTTGCGCGAGGAATCGTCAACATGGTTTTTAGCAGTCTCTCCTGACAGTTGCCGTCGCCGTAAAGGCGCGGCTCTTGCTATTGAACAAATTGACCTCATCGAACTTAATCCCTCAACCAAAAAACTCGGCACGTTCGGACTGGTCGAGCCGCCGTTGGCGGACTTGAGAAGCGGACGGAAAGCCGCTGAATTATTCAAAAATAAATGAAAACTAAAATCTACAAATTTGTTCTCATCTGTTTGCCGTCGGCAATTTTATCAATTCCTTCAATAATTTTTGCGAAGGCTAAAACAACGTCCTTGATTTCCTCCGGTCGTGAAAGCATTATTTCGTGCGAGAGCCAAAAAGTGTCGGAACACATTTTTTCAGCTTCAGGACAATTTTTGACGATGTGCTGATAATCATTAAACACCGGATTCTTATAAAGCGGGTGCGGATAACCCGCCGAGCAAGGTATGCCTTCAGCCGTCAACGCCTCGACGAATTTATTTTTAGTTAAATTCGGAAATCGTTTGAGGTCGAGACGAATCAGATAGAGATAAAAACTATGGCGCGTTACGCGCTCGTCAATCGTGGGAAGCGAAATTAAATCCATTCCGGCTAGCTGTTCGTTCAAAAAACGCGCGTTTTTCGCCCGTGTTTCGAGTTGTTCCGGCAGCCGCGCAAACTGCGTCAGCAAAATCGCCGCCTGCCAGCCGGTTAGACGATAGTTCGTTCCGAGCCGGAAATGCTCATACCACGCGCCGCCCGTTTTCCGCCCCTGATTGCAAATCGAACGAGCGATTTCCGCCAATTCTTCATTGTTCGTCGTTAAAAATCCCCCCTCGCCCGCCGTCAGATTTTTTGAAGCCTGAAAGCTGAACGAGCCGAAATCGCCGAAACTGCCGACGCTTTTTCCTTTCCACGTCGCGCCGTGCGCGTGCGCGCAGTCTTCTATCACAACCAAATTATGACGCTCGGCAATATCCATCAGCGCGTCCATATCGGCGGGCTGTCCGGCAAAATGAACGGGAATAATCGCCCGCGTGCGTTCGGTGACTGCTTCGCTGACCCGCGCCGGATTTAAGTTGCATGTTGCGCCGTCAATGTCTGCAAAAACGGGCGTTGCGCCGACGCGCAAAACCGCCGTCGCGGTGGCGATAAAACTGATCGGCGGAACGATTACTTCGTCGCCCGCGCCGATGCCTGCCGCCGCCAGCGCGGTTTCCAGCGTGACCGTCCCGTTTGCCGCCGCGATGCCGAAACGCGCTTCTTGAAAATCCGCGAAGGCGCGTTCAAATTCCGCCACTTTCGGATGATAGCCGCCCCAGATGCCGCTTTCCAAAACTTCTTTGAGCGCGACAAGCTCTCGCTCGTCATAAACGGGAAATCGCGCAAACGGGTTTTGCCTGACGGGTTCGCCGCCTAAAATCGCTAATTTTTCCATAATTTTCTCAATTTTCTCTCTCTAATTGTTTAACCGCAAAATTGTCGAAAAGTTTTTGTTGAAAATAAACTTGACAAGAATCTGGTTTTGAAGTAATGTTCCACCATTATTTCAATTTTTGTAGTTATACACCATAAAAAGCAGATTTTCAATTCAACCCTTTGTAAGTCAGAATGTAAAAACATTTTACAAAGGAGAATTTAGAAATGAAAACAAAATACAGACAATTTGCGCCGCCGCAAGCGGGATGCCTGATTCGGATTAAAAGCGCGATGGAAAGCTTCAAGCCTGCGGAACGCGCGGTGGCTAAATACGCGCTGGAGAATCCCGAACAGGTAATGCAGATGTCCATTTCGGAAGCCTCGCAGAATATAGGCGTTGGCGAATCCACGATTATCAGATTTTGCCGTGTGCTGGGCTACAAAGGTTATCAGGATTTTAAATTGCGTATCGCGCAGGATTTGGTCGAGCCGGTTCATTATATTCACGAAAACGTCAATTTCGACGACAGCCCGAAGGATTTAGCTAAAAAAGTTTTTCAGACCAATCTGAAAGCGGTCGAAGACACGATGAAAGTTCTAGACCCGGAGGTAGTCGAGGTGGCGGCTAAAATTTTAGCCGAATCGAGACGGGTTGATATTTACGGAGTCGGTTATTCGTCATTCACGGCGCAAGACGCGAAATTGAAATTTGCCAGATTGGGATTGACGGTTGACGCTTTCGGCGACGCGCATCTGCAAGCGATGGCGGCGGTGTCGCTCAAGAAAGGCGACGTGGCAATCGGCATTTCGCATTCCGGTTCGACCAAAGATGTAGTTGACGCGCTGACCGCCGCGCATAAAGCCGGAGCAACGACGATTGCGATGACGAATTTCAGCCCGTCGCCGATAACCAGAGCCGCCGACATTGTTTTGCTGACAGCCGCGCCCGAATCGGCGTTCGGCGGCGAAGTTTTAACTTCGCGCATCGCGCAATTGTGCGTCGTGGACGTTTTGTCGGTAACGGTTGCCATTACGCTCGGAGAAAAATGTCTGACGCTGATCGAAAAGACTTCGGAAGCCGTCAAGAAAAAACGCTATTGAAACTGCCGCCTGCCGGATGATTTGGAAGTTTCGGCAAGAGAATCAGAAGCGAGATAGTTTCTAAAGTTTGACAATAAATAAAGCGTTTTCAGCAGAAATTTCTATTGAAAATTACAAAGAATCATTGGAGGTTAGTAATGAGATACAGTCATTTAGGAACATTTAATTTCGTTTTAGCGATTTTTTTGCTGTTGTCGTCCGTCGCCTTCGGGCAGACGGAGAAGGGCTCGATAGTCGGGACCGTGGTTGATGAAAGCGGCAGTGCCATTGCAAACGCGACCGTTATCGTTACTAATCTCGGCAACAAAACAAGTCAAACCTTCACGACCAACGACGACGGAATTTACAACGTGCCGTTTGTGACTCCGGGAAACTACGAGGTGTCGGCGAGCGCGACGGGCTTTTCCAAAACCGTCGTCAACGGCGTGGTCGTTAACGTCGGCTCGCGCGGGAGCGTCAACATCACGTTAAAAGTCGGAGCGGTTTCCGAAACCGTTCAAGTGACGGACCAAGCACCCCTGCTTCAGACGGAGAACGCTAACGTCGGACAAGTTATCACCAATCAGCAATTAACCGATCTGCCTTCAGCCAGCCGCAATGTTTATAGTTTTTTGTCGCTGGATTCGACGGTCAACGGGCAAGGCGTTAATTCGAGCAACGCCGAAGCCTTTCGTTTAGAAAGCGGCGGCACGATGTCAATCGGCGGCGGACGACCTTCGTCCATCACTTTCAAGGTTGACGGGCAGGCGAATAACGATCCGACTTTCGGCACGCCGACGATTACTCCGTCTTTGGAAACCGTAAAAGAATTTCAGCTTCAAAACAATGCTTATTCAGCCGAGTTTGAAGGATTTTCGCAGGTCAACGTGGCGACGAAAAGCGGGACCAGCCGCTTTCACGGCTCGCTTTTTGAATTTCTCCAAAACGATTTTTTACAGCCGCGCGACCCGCGAACGTCAATCGGCGCGGACGGAAAACACGGCAAAAGCAAATTGCGCTACAACCAGTTCGGCGGCAGCGTCGGCGGTCCGCTCTGGACACCGAATTTCGGCGAAGGCGGTCCGGCTTTTCTCAAAAACAAAACGTTCTTTTTCTTCAGCTATGAAGGCTTGAGAAACAACGGGCGCGGATTAAATTTCACCAGAGTTTTGACGCAAGCCGAGCGCACCGGCGATTTTTCGTCCAATTTAGGCGGCTGCATTACGGCAGGCGGAAACACCGTGCCGCAGCTTAACCCGAACGGCACGCCTTCGGGCAACTGCGTCCGCGCCGGGCAGATTTTTGATCCGGCGACGACGGTTGCCAATCCACTTTTTAATTCGGCTCAGCCGCAAACCGCATTCAACCCGCAATACATCCGGCAGCCTTTTGCAAATAACCAGATTCCGGCTAACCGGCTTGACCCGAGAGCGTCGGCATTTATTAACCTCATTCAGCCGCTGCCGAATTTTACTTCGACTTCAGATTTGAATTACGCGGGACCGGCGGGCAATAACTTTCTGAACAATCAATATTCAATCCGCATTGACCATAAAATTTCGGACAGCGATTCCATTTACGGAAGATACACCCGGCAAAACAACCGGCGCGATTCGGAAGGCGTTCTGCCGTATCAAGCCGTTGATCTTAAGGGAAAGGGACGAGTTTTCAATTCATCCTGGACGCATATTTTTGGGGCTGCGCTGGTCAATGAATTCCGCTTTAGCTATTTGCACGGAGAAAGCGGTCAAAGCGTTACGGAAATAAACCCGGGACAGTTCGGAGTGAGCAACACCGGTCTGAATACAATTCCCGGTCTTTTCCTGACAGCCGGCGGAACGCTGACTTATGGCGGTTTTACCGCCTCGGTGCTTGAAACGACTCAAAACACTTATCAATTTTCCGATAATGTTTCCTTTACGCGCGGCGTTCACAGCTTTAGAGCCGGATTTCAGATAGACTCTAACCGCTTTCAAAATATAGACCGCGGCGGCTCAAACGGACGGCTTGATTTTACGGGGCTTTTCAGCGTCGGCAACAGCAGTCTGGGCGCAAATGCTTCGCGCCCGAATTCAATCGCGGATTTCCTGCTCGGCAATGCCGGTAACCAAACACTGAGCGTGTCTAATCCGGCTCGGATCAGAAACGTGCCCTGGGCTGTGTATTTTCAAGACGATTGGAAGGTAAACTCTCGACTGACAATCAATTTAGGTCTGCGCTATGAGCTTCATCAGCCGTGGAGCGACGAGCGGCTCGGCGGCAGAGTGGTTGACCTGAACGGCGACGGGACGCTTTTAGTCCGCGACCCGGAAGTTGCCCACCTTGCAAACGATCCGCGCGTGATATGCTGCACCGGTCCGCAGGTTGTCAAAACAGACCGCAACGATTTCGGTCCGCGCATAGGTTTTGCCTATCGTCCGTTTAAGGGCGATAACACGGTTATCCGCGCGGGTTACGGAATTTTCTACACCAGCACCAATCAATTTTATCACTGGCTGTATTACGCGCCGCTTCGCAACGATGCGGGCAGTTTTACCGCAAATGCGGCGAGTTTTCTAAACCCGGCGGCGACATTAAGCAATCCGTTTCCGAGCAGCCAATTTACGCCGCCCGGCAGCAGCGGAATATTTATCGGCGTTCCGTCGGGCATTAATCCGTCGGCTTTAGGCAACCAATACGGATCAGTGATTTCGATTTCCGCGCTGGGTCCATATGATACGCCGCAAACACAGCAATGGAGCGTCGGCGTTGAGCGGGAAATTATGAAAAATATGGTTTTGGATGTCAGCTACAAAGGCTCGAAAACCAAAAATCTGCCCGTCCAGTGGTTTTTTAACCAGCCGACCTTTAGCTCAACGCCGGCTGATTACCAGAGTTTAGACCCGGCGGCAAATCCTTATTTGAGAAGACCGTATCACAATTTCACAATCGGCTCGAATATTGTGGCGAACGTGCTTAAAGCGCAATACAACGCTTTAACCATAAAGATTGACAAGCGTTTTTCAAACGGTTACGGCTTCCTTTCGACTTATACCTGGTCGAAATCTATGGATCAAGGCGCGGAAACCGGCTCGCTCGGTCAAAACCACGCTTTTCTGCCGAACAATCGTGATTTCAATGCCGGTTGGGGCGTTTCTCTACTCGACATTCCGCATCGCTGGGTGACGAGCGGAACTGTTGAATTGCCGTTCGGCAAAGGCAAATGGTTTTTGGACCGGGGCGGAATCGTCAACGCGCTGGTTGGCGGCTGGCGTTTGTCCGGCATCTTTACGCTCCAATCTGGTCAGCCGTTTTCGCCGTATCTGCTGACCGCCGCCGGACATACAAACACGGGCGTTTCGGTAGTTGAACGTGGCAATTTCGGCAATACTACACCATATACGGACGCGGAATGGAAGGCAGCGGTGGCGGCTTGGGAAAACGGAGCGCAGCTTTACATCATCAGACCGGACGCGATTGATTTGAATTATACCGGAATCGGAAACATTCCGCGCAACGCCTTTCGCTATCTCTATACGCGCAGGCTCGACCTTTCTCTGTCAAAGGTTACGCGCTTTAGCGAAACCAAGAGTCTCGAACTGCGGGCAGATATGTTTAACGTAACGGAGGACATACTGCACAATCCCCTCTTTCACACGGCGGTCGTTGGCGCGAACGCCCTAACGAATCCGTTGAGAGGAAGCATTTATCCGAAGAATCTGTACTTCTTCCCGCACACGATTCAACTGGGAGTGAGGTTCACGTTTTAATTGAGGACCGTCGCCCAAAAATTACAAAATTTAATTCATTAATTGGAGGTTAAGATAATGAAAGGTACGAAAAGAAATATATTGGTGCTGTTATCAGTTTCAGTGGCTTTAATGTCGCTAAGTCTTGCAGGTAACTACCAAGATGTTAATGGTAAAGATAAAACAGAAGTCAAATTATCGAAAGGAGAATGGACGTTTGCTACCCATCCGTATGTTGGTCCGGGATTTAAGTTGCGCCCGGCAATCGTGAATGCTACTACATTCAATCCAACAGAAGGATTAAGAAGAGTAGTGTTAACGAACAATACGGAGAAACCGATAACTAGCGTAAAGCTTAGTTGGAGACTGTTTACCAAGCAAAAACCAAACGAAATATTGCAAAAAGGAGAATCAGCGTTTATTAAGTTTGATGAAAAACTCAAACCTGAAGAACAAAGAGCATTCAATTGTTCTATAAATTCATATAAAGAATTTTTAGAATCATTGCAAAAAGAAGGGAAACTAAAGGGAGACTTTAGACTTGATGTCGCCGTGAGCGAGATTCGATACGAGGACAATTCCAGTTGGAGAGGTGAGGAGATTACAAAAACCGAGTATGTTAAGAGTGATTCAATAAACTCTTCAGCGCACCTCAATAAGAAAGTGCAATTTGTTAAAGCGTCGAATCAAACCAAAATGACATCAGGGGGTAGTTGTAGCGCATCAGTTGATGGTTGTTATACTGAGTGTGTTTTTGCTGGCTTTATTAATGGTGATGGATGTCCTATATATGAGTGTCAGCCCACAACTGAACCTTTTTTTTGTGTTGACACTACCCCTCCTGATCCGATTTGCCCTGGCTCAAGAGATTGTACAATGTGGCTTTGTCCAAATCCATAGGACAGTTAGTTTCTGGAGGTCACTTGCGAGTGGTGGAATGGTTGTTCGCCACTCGCCTTATCTGTAAAAAATAATTAAGAAGTTTCGCATCAGCATTTTTTCTAAAGGAGAATTGACCGTGCTATCAGCAGGTTTTAGTAAAGTTTGTATCTCGCCGCCGATTGGCGCGCCGCTCGCCGGATTTGCCGCCCGTCAAGGCATGTGCGAAGGCATTCACGATGATTTGTTTTCGCGCGCCTTGGTCATCGAAAAAGACGGAAACGCGGTTGCGTTTGTCAGTCTTGACGTGCTGGCGGTATCTTCAGAATTTGTCGGGCGCGTCCGCGAGAATATCCGGCGGCGAACCGGAATCAAAAAGGAGGCGGTGATGATTGCCGCGACGCACACGCACGCCGGACCCGTTACCGTTAGAACTTTTTTTAATCCCGACGGAATGCTCGATAAAGATTATATGGAGCGGCTTGCAAAAGCCGTCGAAGACAGCGTGGCAGAGGCTTTCGACAAAAAATTTCCAGCCCGCGTCGGAGTCGGAAGCGGTTATGTTTCGGGCATCGGCGTTAATCGCCGGACGGAAGATAAGAAACCGATTGACGAAGAAATCGGAATTATCAAAGTCGAAGATTTAAGCGGAGAAACGCGCGGCGTTTTTATCAATTACGCCTGTCATCCGACGGTTCTCGGTTCAAACAATCTGCTGGCGACGGGCGATTTCCCGTATTTTACCGTCGAGAAAATCGAGCAATCCGTCGGCGGTTTTGCGATGTTCGTCAACGGCACGCAGGGCAATATCAGTATGGGACATTCTTCGGAATTGAGTGCCATCGGCATCATCACGCCCGGACGCACGTTTGAACACGCCGAAGAACTCGGAAACAAATTGGCGGATGCCGCGCTCGCAGCCTTGCCTTCCATCGAAACGGCGGAAAATGCGGCGATTTCCGCCGTCACGATTCCGTTTCCGTTTCCGCTTAAAAAATATCCGCCGCCGGCGGAAACGGCTCAAGCAATGCAAAAGACGGAAGAATATCTGCAAACTCTGAATGCGAGTAATGAACGTAACGCGGATGAATTGGACAAACTGCTCCGTGCCAAATCCGCCGCGCTCTATGCTTCAATAGAGAATTTCTACGCCGTCGAAACCGAAAAATTTACCGACCGCGTAATGGAAGTCGAATTACAAGGCATTCGCGTCGGCGACGCGGTTTTTATCGCCGTTCCCGCCGAAGTTTTTGTCGAAATCGGTTTGCAGTTAAAAAAACGCGCGCCGCAAAAAACCTACATCGTCGGCATCGCCAATGGTTATATCGGCTACCTGCCGACCGACGAAGCCTACAAAATCGGCGGCTACGAAGTCGTTTCGGCGCGATGCGCGGAGGAAACGCACGAGCTTTTGATAGATAAAGCCATCGAACTCGAAAAACAACTGTTCGGAGAAACGATTGCCGCCTGACAAAAGAATATTTATGACGGAAAAAGTAAAAATCGGCGTTATCGGCTTAGGCATTATGGGCGAGCAATACACGCGCATTTACAACGTGAATCCGCAGGCGGAAGTAGTCGCCGTCTCAAATCGCAGTCAGCCGCGTCTTGACGAAATCGGCGATAAATACAACGTCAAAACGCGCTACACGAATTACGAAGATTTGCTTAACGACAAGGCGGTCGAAGCGGTCTGCGTCGCCACGCCCGATTATGCACATTACGAGCCGGTCAAAGCCGCGCTTGAAGCGGGAAAACACATTTTGTGCGAAAAGCCTTTTACGACCGATTTGACGGAAGCGGACGAACTTTTGCGATTAAGCCGCAGCCGCCCGCAGCAAAAACTCCAAGTCGCGTTTAATCATCGCTGGCTGTCTTCGTATTATCACGGTTCTGCGGCAATCCGGCGCGGCGACATCGGGCGACCAGTCGCGGGTTACGCCCGCAAAAACGACACGATTTGGGTGGCGACCGAGATGATAAATTGGGCGGAAAAAACCACGCCGATACATTTTTTGGGGGCGCACGACATTGATTTGATGCGCTGGTTTTTCGGCAGCGAACCCGTAGAAGTTCACGCTTACGGCGCGAAAGGCGTTTTACAGGAAAAAGGCGTTGACACCTACGATTTGATTCAGGCGCAAATCAAATTTGAAAGCGGCGCGTTTGCAACCATCGAATCGGCTTGGATTTACCCAAATGTTTTTCCGACGATTGTTGATTCGTTTGTCGAAGTCGTCGGAAGCGGCGGGCATATACATTTTGACCGCAAGCGCGAGTCAATCGAGATGAGTACGGAAAAGCAATTTTCGTATCCGAAGGTTTTTTTGACGGCGGAAATTTTCGGCAAACTGCGCGGCGCGTTTGTCGAATGCCTTTCGGATTTCGCGGACGCGATTTTGCGCGACACCGAGCCGAAAGTAACTGCTTTCGACGGCAGACAGGTAACAGCCGTGCTGGATGCCGTTTCGCGCTCGCTTGCGTCGGGCAAAACGGAAAAAGTAACGCCGTTTTCGCAGACGCAAAAAACGCAGTAACTTTTTGAAAAAATAACTTTCTCCCAAAACGGCTTTTATTGTTATCGAAAAGGAAACATCCGCAACGGCGGAAGGGGATTAGTGTCTTTAACGAAAAACGATGCCCGAAGGACTCCATACAGCAGACCATATTATCATCGCCGGATATTTTTTATTGATGACGCTGATCGGCGTTTATTTCTGGCGAAGAATGAAGCATGTCCGCGATTTTTTCACGGGCGGCAACGCGATTCCCTGGTGGCTTGCCGGAGTTTCATTTTACCTGACGGGTTTTAGTGCGTTCACTTTTGTCGCATATTCGGAGATGGCGTATCGTTTCGGATTCGTCGCCATAACGCTGGCATGGAGCGCGGCGGCGGCAATGATTATCGGGACGATTTTTCTCGCCGGACGCTGGCGGCGGGCGCGGATTGTCAGTCCGGTCGAGTTTTTAGAAGCGCGTTACGGCAAATATATCAGGCAAACTCTCGCATGGCTCGGACTTCCGCTGAAAATCATTGACGACGGTTTGAAGATTTACGCGACGGGCGTTTTCGTCTCCGTCGGTCTTGGCTATGATTTGCAAACCAGTATCATTGTTTGCGGCGTGGTAATGCTGCTTTATACGTTTATGGGCGGTCTGTGGGCGGTGGTCGTCACAGATTTCGTGCAATTCATTATTCTGACGCTCGGCGTAATCGTGCTGTTTCCGCTGGTTTTTTCGCGGTTCGATTCAGTCAGTGCTTTTACGGCATCACTACCGAATAATTTTCTCGCGCCTGCGGGCGAGCCGTTTTCTCTCGTCTATGTTTTCGCCTTTTATCTGCTCATCACGCTCAGTTATAACGGCAACTGGGCATTCGCGCAAAAATTTTACAGCGTAAAGGACGAGCGCGCCGCGCGGAAAGCCGGAATGCTCGCCGCAGCTTTGAAAATCATCGGACCGCCGCTTTTTATTTTGCCCGCGATTGTCGCGCGGAGTCTGATGCCCGAATTGATGCAGCCGCCGAATTCGCCGCAATACACTTATGCCGCGCTATCTTTAAAATTTCTGCCTGTCGGCTTAATGGGCTTGATGATTGCCGCGATGTTTTCCGCCACGATGTCCACCTTAAGCGGCGATTATAACGTGATGGCGAGCGTCATCACCGAAGACATTTACCGCCGTTTATTTGATAAAGAAGCGAGCCAGAAACGACTCGTCATTGTCGGGCGAGTTGCTACTTTGTTCATCGGAATTTTGACGATTTTAATCGGCATCAGTCTGATTGCCTCCGCCCGCAAAGGTTTGTTTGAAGTGATGGTGACGGTTTTCGGTCTGTTCGTCGGACCGATGCTGATTCCAATGCTTGCCGGACTTCTGAGCAAAAAAGTAACGTGGCGCGGCGCGGCGGCAGGAATTGCGGCGGGTTTTGTTTCCGGTTTGGGATTTTTTCTTTACAAAACTTTCGTGCTGGCGAATCAATCGGGAATTGACCCGAATTGGCTGCGCTACGATTACGAAGCGTTCAGTATTTTAACGAATTTCTGTATCACGATTTTAGCGATGATTTTGACGACCGTTCTGGAAAAGAAAACCGAAGCCGACAAAGCGCAGATTGCCGCATTTTTCGTCAAATTGTCAACGCCCGTTGACGCGGAAAAAACGCACGCCAAACAGACAGGCGAAATCTTTTCGCCGTTTAAAATTATCGGTTGGGTGACAATCGGAACGGGCTTGATGTTAGTTGTAGCGGGCGCAACGCAGCCTTCGGGAATCGGGCAATACATCAATCTCGGCGCGGGTTTCGCGCTGTGTCTGCTCGGCGCGGGTCTTTACGCTCTGCACCGAAAATTTATGCGCCGCGCCGAATCGGAAAAACGGGAAAAAGCCAAAATTTTAAATGAAAGGGTCGAAGAAATAATCGGTTGAGAAAATGAAATTAGCCGCTTACAAAATTAACGAACAATCACGAATCGGACTCGTGCCAAAAAATTTCGAGCGCAAGATTTTCGACGTTTCGCCTTTCACAAACGGCAATTCCGACACCGTTGATTTGATAAAAAATGCCAATGCTTTATCCAAAATCGAAGAATTAGACCGGAAAATTTCAAGCGACGAATCTTTGCAAAACGAATTGATTGATTTCTCGGAAATAACTCTTTGTCCGCCGATTGAGCGTCCGGGAAAAATCGTTTGTCTGGCGGGAAATTACCGGGCGCATATTACCGAAAGTGGTTATATCGCGCCGAAAGAGCAGGCGAATTTTACGCAGCAACTTTTCTTGAAACCTTCGACTTCGCTCGCGGGCGACGGCGCGGTTATCGAACTCGGCAGGCAAAACGCGCGCGTCGGCTGGGAAACCGAACTTGCCGTCGTGGTCGGTAAAAAAGGCAAAAACATTTCCGTTGAACACGCCAGCGAATATATTTTCGGCTACACAATTTTGAATGACCTTTCCGAACGCGGGCTTAATTCCCGCATCGAAAACCGCCACAAGCGCGAGATGGATGGTTTTTGCGACTGGCTCGCGGGGAAATGGTTTGACGGTTTCGCGCCGTGCGGACCGTGGAGTGTCACAAAAAACGAAATTCCAGACCCGCACGATCTGGAAATCAAGTTTTATCTCAACGGCGAACTGCGACAGCAAGGAAACACGCGGGATATGATTTTCAGCATTCCCGAACAAATTGCTTATATTTCTTCGATTATGACGCTCGAAGCGGGCGATATTATCTCGACGGGAACTCCGGCGGGCGCGGGTTTAGGCGACAAAAAAACTTCGCTCTCCGACGGCGACGAAATTATTAGTGAAATCGAAGGAATCGGAACGCTTATGAATAAAGTGAGGTGGACGGATTGAGAACTCTCGATTGGGTTGTCGTCGGACTTTATTTTTTGTTTATGCTCGTCGTCGGGCTTTATTTCGCGCGGCGGGCAAGCCGCAGCGTGGCGGATTATTTCGTGTCGGGACGCGATATGCCGTGGTGGATTATCGCGCTTTCGGCAGTGGCGACTTACACTGACGCGGGGCTTGCTCCGGCGGTGACGATGCTCACTTATCAAGGCGTACTTTTGGGCAACGCCGTCTGGTGGATTCCGTATGTTATCTGGATGCCGATTGGCGCGGTGCTGTGGTCGAAATACTGGCGCAGGCTCGGCACGATTACTTCGGCGGAACTTCTCGGCGTTCGTTACGGCGGACGTTTCGCGCATCTCTATCGCGGCGTTTACGCCGTGTTTATGAGCATTTTTATTATCGTTCTGATGGGCTATGTTTCGGGTTGGCTCGGCGCGGCACTCGGTCCGATTCTCGGCTGGCAACCAATTTACTTGATACTTTTCTCGGCAATCGTGACGGCGATTTATACCGTCTCGTCGGGGCTTTCCGGCGTAGCTTACACGGACGCGTATCAATTTGGAATTTTTCTTGTCGGCAATATTATTTTAGTTCCGATTGTACTGTTCAGCGTTGGCGGGATGGAGCAGGTTTATCACACGATTGAAACCGTGCGCGGCGCAAATGCGGAATCATTTTTCAGCGTCTCGTTTCCCGCGCCGGGACTCGACAGTTTGACGATTATGGCTTTCGTTGTGCAAGGACTTTTCTTTGCCGCTTCGCCAACGGGCGGCGAGGGTTTTACGGCGCAACGTTTTATGGCGGCGCGAAACGAATTTCACGCGCAGGTCGGACAGCTTTTCAACACGCTTCTGACGCTGATTGTGCGCGTCGTGCCGTTTATTTTTCTCGGCGTTATCGCCGCCGCGCTGTTTCCGCCGAACAGCATCGCCGAACCGGGCGAAATCTGGGCGCGAATCGTCGTCAAATATGCGCCGGTCGGGCTTCTGGGTTTGCTCGTCGCGGGAATTTTCGCGGCATATATGTCAACTATCAGCACACAAATGAACTGGGGCGCGTCGTATATCGTCAACGATTTTTACAAACCTTTCGTTCGTCCGGGAAAAAGCGAAAAACATTATGTGATGGTCGGACGACTCGGCTCGGTTTTGATTTTCGCGCTTTCAATCGTTGTCGCCTACTACTTTGTCGAAGGCTTGCGGGCGTGGTTTCTATTTATCAACTCGGTCGTTTTCGCGTTTATACTGCCGCTCTCGTGGCTCAGATTTTTCTGGTGGCGTTTGAATATCTACGGCGAAGCCGCCGCGCTCGTCATCGGTTTGCCTTTGAGTTATATTGTCTGGTTTCCGCTCGGTTTTTCCAACGAGCAGATGCATCCGTTCTGGCAGGGATTTCTGCTGTTGTTTGGTTTGGGTTCTGTGACAATCGTGGTCGTTAGTCTTTTAACTCCGGCTGAAAAAATCGAAACTTTGCGAGAGTTTTACCGGCGTTGTCGTCCGCCCGGATTCTGGAAACCCGTGGTTGGCGATTTTAACGCGGAAGAGCGGCGGAAAATCAAGGACGAAACTCTGCGCGATTTGTTTGACTGCGTTTTAGGAATCGCGTTTTGCGCGTCGGCGATTCTGGCGGTCATCAGTCCGTTTGGCGGGCATTGGCTCGTTTTCGCAATCGCGCTTTTAGTCTGCGCTTTAAGCGGCGGATTGTTTATCGGGCGTTGGGCGAAACGCGGCGTTTTCCGTTCGCTTGGCGCGTCTGGAAATAATGAATAATAAAGGGAGTTTAGGAAAAATGTGTAGAAAAATTTTTATCATCGGAATAATTTTATTTGCGTTTATTACGGCGGCGGTCTCGCAAACTGATGTGAAAAACAATCAATCGAAACGCCGCGAGATGCACGCGCTCTGGGCGCATCCGACCGAAGGAGGAAAAACGCCCGCAGAAGTTCGAGCCTTCGTCGCCAAATGCAAGCGGGCGCATATTGACGTGATCGTGATGAACGTCAAGGACAGCAACGGCGGGC
>JBPCRW010000216.1:0-16586 GCA_050996405.1 Pyrinomonadaceae bacterium
ATCGTTTTGAAAATGAAGCGGGTCAATGTGATGCTCGCTGACGATGTGTTTTGATAAATCCGGCAGATAATTTTCTTCCAAAAAGTTGATAATCGAATCGCGGTAAGGTTTGGCTTGAGTTGTCCAATCGGTTTCGCTTTCGAGATGCGGCACGGGCGAGAGAACATACCAACTATCGCAGCCTTCGGGAGCGAGCGATGGGTCGGTCGCCGTCGGGCGATGCAGATAGAGCGAAAAATCTTCGGCTAAAGTTTTGTCAACGAAAATTTCTTTGAGCAGTTCTTTATAACGCTTGCCCATAATTATTTCGTGATGCGCCATATTTTCGTATTTACGATTCGTGCCGAAATAAACGACAAACAGCGACATCGAATAATCCATTTTCGTAATTTTCTCGTCGGTATATTTGTGGCGAAAATCGCTTTTGATGAGATTTAAATATGTCCACGCGACATCGGCATTTGAAACAACCGTATCGGCGCGCATAAATTCGCCGGTTTTTAGACAAATACCTCCCGCGCTGCCGCTGCGGTCAATAAAAATCTCCTCAACTTCGGCTTCCAGATAAATTTCGCCGCCCAAATCTAAAAATAAATCCGATAAAGCGCGAACGAGCGCGCCCGTTCCACCCATCGCAAACCACACGCCGAATTCCTGTTCGAGACGGTGAATCATCGAGTAAATCGAAGTTGATTTAAACGGGTTTCCGCCAATCAGGAGCGGATGAAAACTAAATGCTTGACGCAGACGTTCGTCTTTAAAATAACGCGAGGCGAATTGATAAACCGAGCGGTCAGAGCGCAGTTTTATCATTTGCGGAATGACGCGCAGCATATCCGTCCATTTTGTAAAAGGCTGGTCAATCAATTCAAAACCGACACGATAAATCTCGCCTAAATCTTCGGCAAATCGTTTATAGCCCGCAATATCGCCTTGATTGAATTTGCCGACCTGCGCGTAAAGATTTTCTTTATCGTCGTTGTAATTAAAAACCGTTCCGTCAGGAAAACGAATATTGTAAAACGGATTTATTTTAACGAGTTCGACATAATCCGAAGTTTTTTTGCCGCCGATTTCAAAAAGCTCGTCAATCAGCCATGGCGCGGTAATAATCGTCGGACCGCCGTCAAATTTAAATCCGTCTTGTTCATAAACGTAAGCTCGACCGCCGGGTTTATCGCGTTTTTCGACAATGATAACCTGATGACCCTGCGCTTGAAGCCGAATCGCCGCCGAAAGTCCGCCGAAACCGCTTCCGATAACGATGATTTTCATTGTCTTAAAACCCCCTTGTTACTACGAATTATTTTCTCGAGTTCAGACTAAAACCCGACGCTGCCCGCTGCCGTTTTTGCCGGAATTCTCGAACTTCCATTCGTATGTTTCTATATTATGTTATTCGAGCGATTTGTAAAAAAGTTTCAGTTAAAAATTAAACCGGCGGGAAAAATGAAGATTTAATCAGCCCGCTAAAATTTAAAGAGCGTTAACCGCCGCTCATTAGGATAAGTCAACGATTAACGCTCCCACCAAAATAAAAAGGAGATAGTAAATATGCTAAAACCCGCGATTATTTACCGCAAAAACTATTATACTCAAAAATTTTCAGTTTGCAAATTCCGTCGTTTTCAATGTAAATTCTTCATTCGCCGAGCGAATCTTTACAGCACGAAATGATGAATGATAAATGTTTTAAAAGGGTAATGCGGCTTCTCGTCCGGGAAACGAAAAGCCGCATAAGTTGGCGGAAGGAAAGCTGTAGGCGACGCGGAGCAGATAGGCAAAAGGCAGTAGTTTAACGGGGCAGGGAAATGTGTCTGGCGAATAAGTTCTCCGCATACTCAATTCGCAGGCACTAAAACTTTTTCATTCGCGCTACTCATTCCTAATTTTCGCGCTTCACGCTCGATAATGTTCGAGTCGGTTTTCAAATTATGAATCTCTTCTTGCAAAGCCAGATTCTCATTGCTTAATTGGTCAACTTCCGTATTTATCTTTTGGAATTGTACGATTTCATTATTCAGTTCGGAAAAAGTCCGCAGATTTATCGTCAAACAAACCAGACAGGTTATCGCCACGACGACGGCATAGACAAACCATTGCGGAGTTGTGTTTTCACGTTGTTTCACGTTTCTCGCGCGGGTTCGAGCGGCGGAAATTGAAACCGCTTGATTATCCCAATAAGTAACGGCGACCTTGTTCAAGTAAAACCTCCAAATCACTCTTTGATTCTGTTTCGGCGTAGATTCTAACCATCGGCTCTGTTCCCGAAGGTCGCAGAAGCAGCCAGCTTTTGTCGGCGAAAACAAATTTTACGCCGTCGATTCGATTTATCTTTTCAATTTTGCGCCCGCCGATTTCCGACGGCTCTTGCGCCAACTTCTCTTTTAATTTCTCGGCGACTTCGGGCGTTAATTTAACTCCGATGCGTCCCGCTTCAAGCCGTCCAACCTTTTGATAAAGTTCTTCAAGCTGCGCGGTCAAACTTTTCCCGCGCGCCGCCACCGCTTCCGCCGCTAAAAGACAAGCTAAGATTCCGTCTTTTTCGGGCAAATGATGACGAATTGAAAGACCTGCGGATTCTTCGCCGCCTAAAATTATTTCGTCTTTATTTATCAATTCGCCGATAAACTTAAAACCGACCGGCGTTTCATAAAGTTTTAACCCGCGACTGGTCGCAACGCGGTCAATCAAATGCGATGTCGCTACCGAACGCGCCAAACCGAGTTTCCAGCCGCGCGATTCCGCCAGATAATCCGCCAGCAGCGCAATCAGTTGATTCGGCTGTATAAATTCGCCGCCCTTGTCAATAATTCCGAAGCGGTCGGCATCGCCGTCGGTTGCCAAACCTAGCGCGCAACCGTTTTTTTTTACCGTTTGACGAAGTTCGTCTAAATGCTCTTCGCCAGGTTCGGGAGCGCGTCCACCGAATGTCACATCGCGCCAATCGTGGATTGTTTCAACCTCTAAACCATTATCGCACAGAACTTTATCCAGATAACCGCGACCCGTTCCCCAGAGCGCGTCATAAGCATATTTGCCCTTGGCGCGAGCGATTACGTCAAAACGAATTTTAGTTTTCAAATCTTCCAGATACGCCGGACGCGCATCGTATTTTTCAATTTTTCCGCCGTCTGAATTTTCGACCTTCGCCGCGGTTTGAATAATTTCTTCAATTCGCTTGGTGATTTCCGGCAGAGCGGGCGCGCCGTCGGAGGTCGAAAACTTAATTCCCTGATATTCGGGCGGATTATGCGATGCCGTAAAATTTATTGCGCCTGCCGCTTTTTCCGCTCGAATCGCGTATGAAATCGTCGGTGTCGGAGTTGGATGGTCGCAAAGCAGCACACGAAATCCTTTTTGCTTTACAATATCGGCAGCCGTTTCGCTGAATTTCTCGCCCATAAAGCGCGAATCATGACCTATGATTAAGGTCTGCGGCGTGTTGCCGGATGTTTCTTTCAAATATCCGCAAATTGATTCTGTAACTAACTGAACATTCGCAAAAGTGAAATCTTCGGCTATAATTGCTCTCCAACCGGATGTTCCAAAGCGAATGGGCATAAATTTATTTAAGAAGATCTTACCGTTTTTCTAACTCGCCGAATTAAATTTTTACTGCTAAAATGTTCTGCGTGAATCTCAATATCTGAACCCTTGCCGGTTAAAGTGAGACAAAATTTAACATAATAAAGATAAGCATGTAAAGAGTTTTATTTTAAAAACAAGTCCACCATTTTCAACAATTAGCTAAAAAACGCTCAAGTGCTTATTAAAGTTAGTGCTTAAAAGGGAACGATAGGTGAACGAGTTTCCGAAACCGCCCCAAACATTGATTGTTCTTTGTAAATATAACGAGTCGAATATCAAGACTATGAAGAAGGCTTAAGCACAGGCTTAATAAAAATTAATATAGAAATCAAGACCGCAAAAAACAAGTTTTTTGATTGTGTCAATTCAGGGCTTATTTAATCTTTTGCCGGTATTGTGTCATATTGTTACAATCAATTATAATTAAAGAAGCGTTAGAAACATTGTATCTATAATAAACGCAGTAATTTATAGATTTATTTTAGTGGCACGCTTATTGCTCTATTAAGTTGATTATATCGGCGTTTATTTAAATGCAGGAACGCTCAAAGCTTTAAACTATTTTAAAAGAATTTAACATTCTATTTTATTGGAGAATTATTAAATTATGAGACCCGTCAAACATGTCGAAAAAGGATTAACGGTAGTTGCCGGAAGTCTTTTCAACGCTATCAAATCCGTTAACAAATATAAACCAAATCCGTCTTTTACGCCAAAATGGTCTGATAAACCTATTTTGAAATCATGGCAGAAATCAAAGCCGACGCTCGGTTTTCCGCGCACGACCGACTCGCTTTGCCCGAACTGCGTTATTGATGCGCGCGAGGAAATTTTGAGCGGCAAGCGCGACGTTTCGACACTGATTAACGAAAAAGTCGGCGAAATTAAAGCCCAGATTATCGAACGTGACGGGGAAATCTGGATGATTAAAGATTGTCCGAAACACGGACATTTTGAAGATTTAATGGCGATTGACTCGGAATTTTTAAAACACATCGAAAAATTGTTTCCGGGACGCGACATTCAGGCGCACAACGACGAAACGCTGCATAATCACGGAACTTCGACGATTAAATACGGGCGCGGCGCGGTGTTGACGGTTGATTTGACGAACCGCTGCAATATGATGTGCGACCCGTGTTTTATGGACGCGAATCAGGTTGGATTCGTTCACGAACTTTCGATGGAAGAAGTCAAGGAAATTCTCGACAACGCGATTTCGATTAAGCCGCGCCGCCAGATGTCGGTTCAGTATTCGGGCGGCGAGCCTACTTTGTCGCCGCACTTTTTGGAAGCGATTCGCTACGCGCGCAAAGTCGGTTACAACTCCGTTCAAGCCGCAACCAACGGCATCGAATTCGCCAAGTCGAAAGAATTTTGCCGTCAAGCCGCCGAAGCCGGACTTCGTTTTGTATATCTGCAATTCGACGGAATTGGCAACGATGCCAACTCGCATCGTCAAATCGGTAATTTGTTTGATGTCAAATTGAGAGCCATCAATAATCTGCACGAAGCAGGCGTTGATATTGTGCTTGTCACAACGCTTGTTAATGGTGTGAATAACGACCAGGTTGGCTCGATTATTCGCTTCGCTTTGGAAAATCCCAAAAAAGTTTCGTTTGTGTCATTCCAGCCGGTTTCGTTCACGGGGCGCGACGAACACATTACCGAGCAGCGTCGTCTTCAGCAGCGTTATACTTTGTCGCATCTGGCGCAGGACGTGCAGAAACAGGTTGGAATTACAGAGCCGACGCGCGACTGGTTTCCGCTCTCGTTGATGGGCGCGTTTGCCGATTTCGCAGATGTGGTTCACGGACCCGAATCGGATTGGGGACAAGTTTCCTGCGGCTGTCATCCGAACTGCGGTGTCGGAACGGCGGTGATGATTAACAAGGAAACTAAGGAAATGTCACCCGTGCCGCAATTTTTGAACATTCAGGGATTAGTCACAGATATGCAGCACATTACCGACACGAATCGCAAAAAATGGTTCTCAAATCTGATGATGGGCTTGGCACTTTTGAAAAACTACAATCCTTACGGCGCGCCGGAAAGTTTGACGCTCGGCGGAATTTTGAAAAAATTCGATAAATCGTTCGGTTTGTCGGGCAAGGATTACGGAAAAGTTGACGGAAGCCGCACGGTTGAAGATATTGAAAAACGCCGTCAAGACCCTTGGAACTTTCTTTTCATTGCCGGAATGTGGTTTCAGGATTTGTTTAACTACGATTTCCGCCGCACGGAAATGTGTATCATTCCCTACGGCACGCAGGAAGGCGAAATTTCGTTTTGCGCTTATAACACGGGAATCGGCTGGAGAAATATCATTGAACATATGCACCAGAACGCGACGGTCGCGCAATGGTATAAAGACCACGGTCGCCACGAAGTTTTCGCGCGCGGCAAGGAAGTCGGTTTGGACGACCCGACGCATAATCTCGTGTTGAACGAAGTTGATTTGTCGCGTCCAAACAAACCTGAAATGGAAGGACCGAAAACCGCTGCCGAAGAAATGCAGATGATGCGGAAACTTTATCAGCAAATGGTGATGGAGAAAAATAACATCAAAGGCGAGAAATTGGTTCAAATCGGCGGAATCAAACGCGAGAAAAAAGATAAGACCGAAACTGCTAAGGCATGAAGCGTGAGAAAATCGGTTGCTGATTTTTACGGAGTCTTGTTAAACTTGCAAAAGTTTCAAGACTCCGTAAATTTTTGCCAATGAAAAATAACAGTGTCTTAATTTTGTGATGCTAGATGTTATTTATTAGCATCACAAGATTAGGACATTACTTATTTTTAGTTCAATTTACATAAATAATGCGATAATTTCTTTAAATCGGATAATTTGTGCTAGAGTGTCGGAATTATGAAAATAATTTTGACGCTTTTTTTATTTTTGTGTTTAGTTAGTGTTGGGTATGGGCAAAATAAATCTTTAGTAAAATATGTTGGTAAATATCCCGATACTTTCTTTAAGCGAGAACTGCAACTAAAAGCGACTCTAAAAAGATTGCTTGGCAGAAATTATCAAAACTTTATAAATAATTTCGCTGTGCAAGGTGCCATTGGGTTTGACGACGGTTTTTTAACAATGACAGGTTGCGCTTCTCATTGGTGCGGCGGACGTGAATCAATTTTAGTTGTCAGCCAAAACGGAAAAGAATTGTATTGCGCGTTATTGATGGAGTTTTTTAACAAAAAATTCAAGATTTTTACAAACAACAGAAGTTATATACCCTCGACGTTTAAGAATATCATTGCAATAAGGGAGAGAGACATACCGTAAAGCTAAGGCAGTTCCTAACAAGGGTTGCCGAAACTTGCCAACCGCGTCAAAAAAGTATTTAATAGTTGTTTCGCCTGACGGCAGAAAATCAGACAATTTGTTTAGGAGTTTAGAAAATTTCATAATGGCTTTTGTATCAGTTAATAACAATGAATCAATCGAAAGCGCGCTGCGCCGTTTCAAACGTAAAGTGATGACCGAAGAAATTATCAAGGATTTGAAAAGGCACGCGCATTTTGTTCCGCCCGGACAAAAAGCGAAATTAAAATCGGCGATGGCTCGCAAACGCAACAAAAAACGCAATCGTCCGCGTCCGGTCGTCAATCGTCCCGAATAAATTTCGTATTAACAAGTTTGTGATGTGTAACGGGCAAATCGGATGCTCGCTGCACATCTCTATTTTTTTATGCGCGCTGAAAAGATTCGGATTTTGGTTACTAACGACGACGGGATTCATTCGGAAGGAGTTGCCGCGCTCGAAAACTCCCTGCGCGAAATCGGCGAAGTTTATGTGGTTGCGCCGGAATCGGAAATGTCGGGCGCGTCGCACAGTTTAACCTTAGCGCGCCCGCTTCGCATCCGAAAAATTGACGAACGCCATTGGACGGTTGACGGCACGCCGACCGACTGCGTGACCTTAGCGTTAAATCAAATTTTGCCGCCTGAAGAAAGACCGCAAATTTGCGCGTCGGGCATAAATCACGGCGCGAATTTGGGCGATGACGCGACCTATTCGGGAACTGTCGCCGGTGCGATGGAAGCGACGATTCTAGGCGTTCCAGGTGTTGCTTTTAGTCTGGTCGCCAACGGGAATTACGATTTTACCGAATCGGCAAAAGTTGCGCGGCAAGTTATTGCCAGAGTAATTGAAGAAGGTTTGCCGCCGGGAACTTTGCTGAATGTAAATATTCCGAAAGGCGTTCCAAAAGGTTTTCGCGTGACGAAGCAGGGTTTTAAAAACGCGCGTCCGGTTATTTCCGAACATACAGACCCGCGCGGCAAACTTTATTACTGGATTGGCGAAGAGCGAAACGGTTTTCACGCTTCGGACGGTTCGGATTTTGAAGCGATTGACGAAGGTTTTATTTCTCTTACGCCGATGCGAAGCGATTTGACGAATTACGCAGCCGTCGAAACTCTGCAAAATTGGAACGAAGTTTTTTTTCGGAAGAAAAATTAACCGCCGACAAATCAAAATAAACCGAGTCGCCTTCTGAAATTTCGCGCCGGATTTTTCTATCCGTCAGATTGATTTATAATTATCTTAATTTTAGAAAGAGAGCAGCGGCTTCGCCCTTGAAACATAAACAGGAATACGAAATTCCGCGCGAGCGAATGATTCGACTTTTGCGCGAGCATTACAAAATCGCCGACGAACGAGTTTTACAGGCGATGATGGACGTGCCGCGCGATTTTTTTGTGCCGACCGCGCTCAAAGCGCAATCTTATAAAGACAACGCGCTGCCGATTGCCGCCAACCAGACCATTTCACAGCCGTTTATTGTGGCGAGAATGACCGAGCTTTTAGAACTGACTCCGCAGTCAAAAGTCCTGGAAATCGGCGCGGGTTCGGGTTATCAAACGGCGATTTTGTCGCGTCTGGCGCGAATGATTTATGCGATTGAGCGTGTTCCGCAACTCGCTTCGGAAGCGCAGAATCGTCTCCGGAAACTCGGCATTCGCAACGTTTCGCTTCGTCAGGGCGACGGAACGCTCGGTTGGGAAATTTACGCGCCGTTTGACGCGATTTTGGCAGCGGCGGGAAGTCCGAATATTCCCGAACCGCTTTTACAGCAATTGAAAATCGGCGGCAGATTAGTTTTGCCCGTTGGCGAAAACCAGCAGTCGCAACGCCTGATTCGAGTCACGCGCAACGATAAAAATTTTCAAACAGAAGATTTCGGCGCGTGCGCGTTTGTTCCTTTGATTGGCGAACACGGGTGGAAGTAAATGCAAAATGCAGAATAATAAGAGGCATTTTAATTTTGCGCTTTGCATTTTGCACTAAAAAACTATGGAATCAATTACAGATTTACTGCGTTATCTCAATCCGAAAGTTTTGATTTACGCGCTGCTCGGCTGGCTCGGCGGCTATGTTTATTTCGGATTATTTTTCGTCGTCTTTGCCGAAACAGGTTTAGCCGTCGGATTTTTTTTGCCCGGCGATTCATTGCTGGTCGTTTCAGGTTTGATGGCAAAGACTCTGCCGGACAAATTAAATATCATTTTGATTCTGCTCGCGTTTTTCTGTGGCTCGGTTATCGGCGATTCGACCGGTTACTGGACTGGTCGCGTAATGGGAAAACGTCTTTTCAATCGTGAAAACTCGCTGATTTTCAAGCCGAGCCGCGTCGAAAAAGCAAAAAAGTTCTTTGAAAAATACGGCGCGAAAACCGTTATTCTCGCGCGTTTTGTGCCGATTGTGCGAACGTTTGCGCCGATTGTCGTCGGCACAGCAGAAATGCCCTATAAAAAATTTCTGCCCTTCAGTATTCTGGGCGGCGCGCTCTGGATTTCCATAATGGTTCTGGCAGGATATTTTTTGGGCGATGTCATCGAACGAGCTTTTAATATCAAACTTGAAGACCATATCGAGAAGGTTGTGATTGTCGTCGTCTTTTTGTCTCTGCTTCCGCCGATTATCGAATACCTGAAATCACGCTTCGGCAAAAAGGAATCGCAAGCCGAAGTTTGACTAAAGTTTCGCGGTAACATAAGATTATAAATTGTTTTCATCGGGGCGTGGCTCAGCCTGGTAGAGCGCACGGTTCGGGACCGTGAGGTCGGATGTTCAAATCATCTCGCCCCGACCAATGTTTAAGCTGACTCGAAAGAGTCGGCTTTTTCTGTGGCATCAATCTAAGTATCAAGATTTGAATAATGACACCAAGCATTTTAGCAAAGCAGGCGGAAGTTCCGCTTTTTACCGTTCGGTATTACACGCGCATCGGTCTTTTGAAGCCGACGCGCGATTCGCATAACGGATACAAGATTTACCAGCCGTCTGATGAAACCAGGCTCCGGTTTATCATCGCGGCGAAGGAACTAGGATTTACCTTAGCGGAAATCGCCGAAATTTTAGGCGAAGCGAGAGATGGCAATTCACCCTGCCCGATGGTTCGGGAAATCGTCTCGCGGCGGATTGAAGAAAATCGCCGGAAAATAGCGGACATGAAAAAACTGCAAAAAAAGATGGAGAAGGCTCTTAGCAGTTGGTCTTCGATGGAAAACTCAATGCCTGACGGACGCTCGGTTTGTCATCTAATCGAGTCAGTCGCGGAAAGTGAAGAATGACGCTTGACCTGACACTCGCTCACAGGTTGTAGAATGTTTATGTCGTTAAAATTTCGGTGAAAAGCGAGGAAAATATATGACAGAAAAACATTCGATTAAAAGTAAAGAGTTTATTGACCCGGTGTGCGGAATGAAAGTCGCGCCGGAAACTTCGGCGGGAAAATACGATTTTGAAGGCAAAACTTATTATTTCTGCTCGGCTGGATGTTTAACTAAATTCCGGCAAAGCCCGCCCGCGTTTCTTGAAAAAAAAAGTGGAGAAAAACTCGAAGCCGCCGGTAAAGGCGTTGAATACACCTGTCCGATGCACCCGCAGATTGTGCAAATTGGACCTGGAAGCTGTCCGATTTGCGGAATGGCACTTGAGCCGAAAGTTTTGACTTTGGACGATAAGCCTGAACAGGAATATCTGGATATGAAGCGGCGGTTCGTCGTCTGCGCCGTTCTGACGATTCCGGTTTTCGCGCTGGCGATGGCGGAGATGTTGCCGAGCTTTCACGAAATTGTCTCGCCGAGAATTTCAATCTGGATTCAGTTTATTCTGGCAACGCCGGTTGTCCTGTGGGGCGGATTTCCCTTTTTTCAGAGAGCGTGGACATCGGTTAAAAATGTAAGCCCGAATATGTTCACGCTGATTGCCATCGGCACGGGCGCGGCTTTTCTTTTCAGCCTTTTCGCGTTATTTCTGCCTTCTCTTTTTCCGGCTTCGATGCAAGATAAACATACCGGATTAATTGCCGCGTATTTTGAAGCGGCGGCGGTCATTACAACGCTCGTTCTGCTCGGTCAGGTTTTAGAACTTCGCGCCCGCAGTCAAACTTCGAGCGCGATTAGAGAGCTTTTAGAGCTTGCGCCGGAAACGGCAATGGTGGTTTTTGACGACGGCAGCGAGTCAGAAATCGCGCTCAAAGATGTGCGGGCAGGAGCGAAACTGCGCGTTAAGGCAAACGAAAAAATTCCGACCGACGGCGTGATTTTAGAAGGAGAAACTTCAATTGACGAATCGATGGTGACGGGCGAATCAATTCCGGTCGAGAAAACGGCGGGCGATAAAGTCATCGGCGGCACAATTAACGGCAGGCGCGGCTTTGTTATGAAAGCGGAAAAAGTCGGAAGCGATACGCTGCTGGCGCAAATCGTGCGAATGGTCGGCGAAGCGCAACGCTCACGCGCTCCGATTCAGCGTCTGGCAGACGCGGTTGCGGCTTATTTTGTTCCGGCGGTGATTTTAGCGGCGATTGCCGCCTTCGTCATTTGGTTGATTCTCGCCGGTTTTTCATCTGCGCTGGTCGCGGCGGTTTCGGTTTTAATAATCGCCTGTCCGTGCGCTTTAGGACTGGCTACGCCAATGTCGATTATGGTCGGAACAGGTCACGGAGCGCGGCACGGCGTGCTGGTCAAAAAAGCGGAAGCCCTTGAGATTTTAGAAAAGGTAAATGTCGTTGTCGTCGATAAAACCGGAACGCTGACGATGGGCAAGCCGCGTCTGCGAGAAGTTGCGGCTTTGTCAGGATTTAGTGAAAACGAAATTCTAAAATTTGCCGCCGGTTTGGAAAAATCGAGCGAGCATCCGCTTGCCGAAGCAATTATTAAGGGCGCGGCGGAAAGAGGCGTAGAACTTGCCGGAGTCGAAAATTTTGAATCCGTCACCGGCAAAGGAATTTCTGGAACAGCAGCAGCGGACGGCAGAAAAATTCTGCTTGGAAACATCAATCTGATGAAAGAAAACGGCGTTGATTTTTCTCAAAGCGAAAAAGCCGACGAGCTTCGCGCTGGCGGGCAAACGGTAATGTTTCTTGCCGTCGATAAAAAGTTAGCCGGATTTGTCGGCGTTGCCGATACGATTAAAGAATCGGCAAAAGAAGCAATTGCCGAATTGCGCGACCAGAATATCGAAGTCGTGATGATGACCGGCGATAATCAAACTACTGCGGAAATGGTCGCCAAGTCACTTGGCATCGATAAATTTTTTGCCGACATTCTGCCCGAACAAAAAGCGGGTAAGGTCAAAGAACTACAAGCGCAAGGGAAAATCGTCGCAATGGCTGGCGACGGCGTGAACGACGCGCCCGCGCTCGCGCAAGCCGAAGTCGGAATTGCGATGGGAACCGGCACGGACGTGGCAATGGAATCAGCCGATATAACTCTGCTCAAAGGTGATTTACGCGGCATCCTGCGGGCAAGAAAATTAAGCGCGGCGGTGATGAGCAATATCCGCCAAAATTTGTTTTTCGCTTTTGTTTATAATCTCGTCGGCATTCCCATCGCCGCCGGCGTTTTATACCCGTTTATCGGCGTTCTCCTAAGTCCTATGATTGCGAGCGCGGCGATGACTTTCAGTTCCGTGTCGGTTATTCTAAACGCGCTGCGTTTGAGAAATATTAAATTATAGATAATTAGACGGGGCGCGCGATTTGAGAAATTTCAGCATCTAATCGCAGACTATAAACAAAATTCGCTTTGAAGTTATTTCAATTACTTTTTTATAGAACCGATTTTCTTGGGCGATATGCTGATGCTGCACGGCAATATGTTTCTGCGCTACACGAATGTCGGCTCGTCCAGAGATTTATCCGTTGCCGGAGATGGCGACCACAATCGGTTTGACGCGCCTTCGATGTTTACGGCGATGTAAGTAAGTGGACGAAATTATTTGATAGATGAATCAGTGCGGAAACACGCTACGCACGTAAGTGTGTCTTTTGTGACCTTTATAAAACAATTCTGTCCGGTTACTTATAGCCATCAACTTACTAATAAATCGCAAATCGGCATACGGGCGATGATGAGTCTCGACCCGATTATCGAGCGCGGCTACGGCTATCCGCTGCTTTATCAATCGGGCGAAGTTTATAAAAATCAATCCACGCTCTGACGGTCAATCTGTATTTCTCTGGCTTTCTTAAGCATTTTCGCTGCTCCCGCAAAAATTTCCATCTGCCTGCACTTGAAAGAGCGCGAGTTTAGATTTAATTTCGTAATTAGGACTTATACAAAGCCCTATTGAAAATGACCCGGCAAATAATTTTCCGCCGGTCATAATTAAAACGGAGGTAAAATCGTAATGAAAGCAAAAGAAAAAATAGACCGTCAAAGCAATTCGGAAGTCGTCGTCATAACGGGCGCGGCGGCTGGACTCGGACGGGCGATTGCGCGGCAATTCGCACGCGACGGGGCGCATATCGGACTTATCGCCCGCGGCATTGACGGGCTTCGAGGCGCGAAAAAAGATGTCGAAGAACTTGGCGGCAAAGCGATTATTATTCAAGGCGATGTCGCCGACCCTCAGACCACCGAACGCGCGGCGCGGATGGTCGAAGACGAATTCGGCGCGATTGATATTTGGATCAATAACGCGATGGTTTCGGTTTTTTCGCCCGTCAAGGAAATGCAGCCCGACGAATACAAGCGCGTGACGGAAGTTACATATCTCGGCGTGGTTTATGGAACGCTTGCCGCTTTGAAAAGAATGCTGCCGCGCGACAGAGGCGTGATTGTGCAGGTCGGTTCGGCACTCGCGTATCGCGGAATTCCGCTGCAATCGGCTTACTGCGCTTCAAAACACGCGATTCAAGGCTTTATGGATTCTTTGCGGAGCGAACTGCTTCACGATAAATCAAATGTCCGCGCTTCGATGGTGCAGATGCCTGCGATGAACACGCCGCAATTCGGATGGGTAAAATCGCGTCTGCCGAATAATCCGCAGCCCGTTCCGCCGATTTATCAGCCCGAAGTCGGCGCGGAAGCGGTTCATTTCGTGGCGCATAATGACCGTCGGGAAATGTATGTCGGTTATCCGACGGTGGAAGCGATTGTCGGCAACAAAATCGCGCCGTCAGTCGGCGATTGGTATCTGGCGAAAGAGGGTTACAAAGCGCAGCAAACCGACGAACCCGTTTCGCCTGACAGACAAAATAATCTTTACGAACCCGTCGCTGGCGACCACGGCGCGCGCGGTTCGTTTGACGCGCGTTCGACCGATTTCAGCCCGCAGCTCTGGGCAGATAAAAATCGCGGCGCGGTCGCGCTGGCGGGTTTGAGCGTTGCGGCGGGAGTCGCGCTGTTGTGGAATAAATTTCGCAGTGAACGGGATAGTTAAGAAAAAGAAATATTTAACTACAGATATTCACAGATAAACGCAGATTAAGAGTGATAAAATCGGAATTTATTTTTATCAAAAATCATCTGAGTTAATTCGTGTAAGTCTGTGGTTTAAAAGTATTTTTAATTATAAAAATAGTATGAGTGTTACTTTTAATTGTGATTTGTCTGGAGCGGCAACGCCCTTCAAACATTTTTGGGAACATACCGTCGGCAGCGGACACGCGACGCTCGCTCTGCGCGCCGATTGGCAGGCGCAGTTGAAAAAATCGCGCGATGAATTGGGCTTTCGCCACGTCCGTTTTCACGGCATTTTGGACGACGATATGGGGACGCTCATTTGTCAGAACGAAAAGTTTCTTTATTCGTTTTTCAACACCGACCAGATTTTCGATTTTCTGCTTTCAATCGGAATGCGTCCGTTTGTCGAACTCGGCTTTATGCCCGCCACTTTGAGTTCCGGTAATAAAACCGTTTTTCATTACAGGGGAAATGTCACGCCGCCGAAGGATTATAAAAATTGGGCGACATTGATAAAAAAAATCGTTTCGCACTGGGTCGAGCGTTACGGCGTTGAAGAAGTGCGCGAGTGGTTTTTCGAGATTTGGAACGAGCCGAATTTAAAAGCCTTTTGGACGGGCAAAAAAGCGGATTATTTCAAACTTTACAAATACACCGCCGAAGCGATAAAAAAAGTTGATAAATCTCTGAAAGTCGGCGGACCGGCGACGGCGAAAAACGCCTGGATTTCCGATTTTGTAGAGTATTGCGAAAAACACAAACTGCCCGCCGATTTTGTTTCGACGCATCATTATCCGACCGACGCTTTCGGCAAAATCAGCGACAATACCATCGGGCAGCTTGCCGCCAGCCGCCGCAGCATTATGCGCGAAGACGCTCAGAATGTTTTCAGGCACGCGAAAGGAAAACCCGTCTATTATACCGAGTGGAATTCTTCGTCAAACCCGCGCGACGCGCTGCACGACGAACCATATGCCGCCGCTTTTGTCGTCAAAACTATTTTGGAAGCGAAAGGCTTGGTCGAAGGTTACAGCTTCTGGACTTTCAGCGACATTTTCGAGGAAAATTATTTTCCGTCCGTGCCTTTTCAAGGCGGTTTCGGATTGCTGAATATCTACGGAATTCCAAAGCCGACCTATCGCGCTTTTGAACTCCTTCATCATCTCGGAGACGAACAATTACTGGTCGATGGTTTGCACAAAACGGTTGATGCCTGGGCGGTGCGAAAGAAAAATTCCGTGACCGTTTTGCTGACCAATCACGCCTTGCCGCGTCATCAGATTGAAACGGAAAAAGTTCGTGTGAATTTAAATAACGCGCCTGAAAAATGTTCGGCTTTTGCGGAAAGAATTGACGAACATCACGCCAACGCGAAAAAAATCTGGCAGGAAATGGACAAGCCGGAATACTTAAGCGCAAAGCAGGTCGAAAATTTGCAGGGGGCATCGCGCTTGATTCGAGAGCCGGTTGCCTGTCAATCAAAAGATAAAACAGCCAGTTTTGAAATCGAAATGCTGCCGCATTCGGTCGCCGCCGTCACACTGGAATTAAATGCAGAAACACGCACAAAGTAAGTGTATAATCTCAGAACACACTTACTTCGTGCGTGTTTCTGCATTTTTTCTGCATTCGGTGAAATGGAGATAGCGCATGGGTAGAAAAGATTTAACTGAAGGTGAATTAGACCAGCTTCAAAAAGATACTTTCAGTTATTTTTTGAAAGAAGCTAATCTTGAAAACGGGCTGATGCCGGACAACACGCGGCAAGATTCGCCCTGCTCGATTACCGCCGTCGGGCTTGGAATGTCAGCGCATATTGTCGGCGTTGAACGCGGTTTGATGACCCGCGCCGACGCGATAAAACGAACTTTGACGACCTTGCGTTTTTTTTGGGAAAGCGAGCAGAGCAGGGAAAAAGACGCGACCGGCTACAAAGGTTTTTACTATCATTTTCTTGATATGAAAACCGGACGACGTGCCTGGAAATCGGAACTTTCGACAATCGACACGACATTTTTTCTGGCGGGCGCGCTCGCCGCCGCGCAGTATTTTGACCGAAATACAAAGGAAGAAAAAGAAATCAGAACGCTCGCGGACGCTCTTTACCACCGCGCCGATTGGCACTGGGCGTTAAACGGCGGCGCGAAGGTTTCGATGGGCTGGAAACCGGAAAGCGGATTTTTGCCGTATCGCTGGGAAGGTTACAGCGAGGCTCTGCTGTTCTGCGCGCTCGGTCTGGGTTCACCGACCTTTCCGCTGCCCGAAAAAAGTTACAAGGCTTTTACGGAAA
>JBPCRW010000002.1:0-5830 GCA_050996405.1 Pyrinomonadaceae bacterium
TCAGAAAGTTTTTAAGTGCTGTTGTCGCAATTCCTTTTCCCCAAAAGTTTCTGTCTATCCAATAAGTAATTTCAGTGTCACCTTCCATTTCAAATTTTGCAATACTACCTGCGATAGTTTCGTCAACTAAAATTGTCTGCATATTTATTGTCGGGTCATTCAGATGTCTTGTAAATTTTTCAAAATAAGCTTCTTTGTCGGCAGGGTCTTTTGGAGTAAATGCAGCTAAGTAATTAGCCTCTTTGTCAAGTTGAAATTGAAAGAAAAGTTCTAAGTCGGATTTTTCGGTTTGCCTAAGTTTTACTTGTCTATTCTGCATCGTGATAATACTGTTGTTACTCTTTTGCGATGTTTGTTACAATTCTGACTAACTTTTTTTTAGGTTATTGATTTTCAATGTCTTCCTTTCACAAACGTTAGCCTCAGAAGTAATTTTCGGCTCGAAGTGATGTCGGTTGATATATTGTTCTGTCAATCATTATTTGGTTTGTAACTTAAAACAGTTTTGCCGCCTGTATATAGTTTTGCTTGTATGGGTGAAAATTTCTGTATTCTGTCAAGCGAGTTAAAAATAGTCATCCCGCTGCCGATAGCTGTTGGATTTATAATAAGATGATATTCGTCAATCAGCCCTTCTTTTATTAGTGATGAAACAAAACCCGCACCGCCGACAACAGCAATGTCTTTACCGTTTTGTTTTTTTAAGTTGGCAATTTCTTCTGCCAGATTTCCTTTTGCCAGAGTGGTGTTGTTCCAGGCTGATTTGTCAAGTGTTTTGGTAAAAACGACTTTTGGAAGATCAACTATTTTTTTTGCAAACGGAGTGTCGGGATTCTTGTCAAATGCATTCTCCCAATACTCTATAAAGCCGCCTGTCGCCAGTTTTCTGCCAAGCAAAAGAGTGTCTGAAGAATCAAAATGGGAATTGATAAACTCCATAAATTCGTCATCAGGATTCCAGGTCATCCAGTCATTTTCTCCATTTGGTCCTGCAACATATCCGTTAATGGTCATTTGCATTGATAATTTTACTTTTCTCATTTTTTCTCCTCCAACCCTTAATTATTTGAGAAATGTATCACAGATGAAACAGTATTGCAAGCCATAAAAGAAAAAGACGAAGCCAAAACTTCGTCTAAATCAAAACGTTAATGATGCGTGTATCCACTTTCGGGCAGATTGCTGCCAATGATTGATAATTTTAATTTTCTCGTTGTCGTGTTTTCCTTAGGACTTTCTCACTTTTTGCAGAAGCCCGCACAAAGTAAGGATGCAATGACGCAAAACACACTTACTTCGTGCGTGTTTCTGTATTTTTGAGAAGTCCTATTCCTTTCTCGTGAAATTGTCTCGCCTTTGCTAATTTGCCGACACGAAACGCCGAACTCCGAATTAAATATGAAAGTTTTAAAAGAAAAACTGTTCCGCCTCGCGTCTAATGATTTGCTATGCGTTCGACGAAAACAATTTACTCTCATCTTCTTCGTCAGACAATCTAATCATACGCTCATACTTCAAACCCACTTTAGCGAGGAGTTTACCGGAACTGTCGTTGTCTTTTGTGGTAATCGCTAAAATACGCCTGAAACCTAAGATACTCTTTCCGTAGTCTAATGCGGCGCGAGCCGACTCAAACGCGTAACCTTGGGACCAATACTGCGGCAGGAAGGCAAAACCAATATCCGCATCCGGCAAAGTATCGCGTTTCACAAAACCGCAAATTCCAATCGGTGTTTTGTCCTGCTTTAATTCTACCAAATACAAACCGAAGCCAAAGCGTCTATAGCTCTCTATAAACTTACTCTCAATATAAAGGCGAGCATCAGACAAGTTTTTAACGCCTCTATCGCCGATGTATTGAATAAATGAAGGCTGATTCAATAGATTTAGTATAAAGTCAGCGTCAACGGCAGTGAGCCAACGCAGAATAACGCGCTCAGTTTCAAGAACTATCATAGGAATACCACTCCGGTTCTGACTCATAATTTTGTATTATACCGAACGTAATTCGGCGCGAATTTTACGCGGAATTTGTAAATTACTGTAAATATCTCTCTTAACTGAATTATTCCAAATGAAATTTGAATATCATCCGCTAGTTTTTAACCGCCGGCTTAAATACTGTCCGAAAAGCTCTGAGCGCGGCTGGATGATAAATGGTCGAATGTTTTTCATCCGGCATTTTTTCGTAATGCCAATTGATACCGGAAGCCGCGCTCTTGCTTAAAACATCCGCAAACCGCTGCGTGATTTCCGCGGTGTCTTCGCCGCTGCTCGCAAAATACAAAGTCTTCTTCAATTCTGGACGCGCCCTCAATCGTTCAGCCGCGCCGTCAATCAGCTTTTGATTGTTCCACCAGAGGCTTGGGTCAAAAGCGATATAGGTATCAAACAAATCGGGTTCGAGCAGAAAAGTTTCGACTACAAACAATCCGGCAAGCGATTCGCCGACAATTGCCGTTTCGTCCGTCGTGCGATAGCGCGTTTTTATTTGCGGCATCAACTCGTCGCGGATGAATTTTCTGAACGCGGCAGAGCCTCCGACGCGCAGCGCAATTTTTTTGTCCTTTTCGTTTTCCGTCGGACCCGTCATATCGCGCCGCCGCTCTGTATTTTCAATTCCAACCAGCAAAAACGGGCGCATCGTCCCGTTGCCGACCGACACCTGCACGAGACCCGCGACGTGCAGAAAATCTTCATTGATGCCTCCGTCCGGCATATAAAGCACGGGAACGCGAGAGTCGGAAGATTCCTTATAACCGGGCGGCATATAAACGTTAATAACTCTTTTCTCGCCTAAAATCCTGGAATCAATCGTAAAAGTTTCGCCAATAGTCAATGGCGTAGCCTTATTCTGAGCTATTACCCGTGTGCAACACACCGAAAAGAGCAGAAAAGTCCAAGCAATTATTGCCTGAACTCTTTGTAATCCAATCATTTTCTTATCTCCGGTTAAATTGCCGCCGAGCAATTCGTCAGATTACTTATTGGCAGACAAGGCGGTTGTTTTACCGGCGGAAAACATTCCCGGCTGATACCCGCCGACCTCCGGCTCAAATGCGACATTTAGCCGATTCCAGCCGTTGATGGCGACGACGGCGAACGTCAAATCAACCAATTCCCTTTCTGAAAACTGCTTTTTTACTCGCTCATATAATTCGTCCGGCACGCCTCTTTCCGCAACCAGCGTTAAATGCTCGGTCAAATCCAGCGCGGCGCGTTCGCGCTCGTTGTAAAAATCGGTTTCGCGCCACGCCGGAAGGCAATACAAACGCTGCTCGGTTTCGCCCGCCGCCCGCGCGTCCTTCGAGTGCATATCCAGACAATACGCGCAGCCGTTAATTTGCGAGGCGCGCATTTTGACGAGTTCGAGCAGCGAACTTTCCAGACTGCAATCGTGCAGATATTTTTCCATCTCAAACATCATTTTCGACGCTTCCGGCGCGGCTTTCATATAATTAATTCTTTGCGACATTTTTCATTCTCCTTGCAAGATATATAACTATCTTAAAAAAGTCTGCGGCTTAAAAGAAGTGCCAGTTTGAAAATTATTTGTTAGACCGATTTTAAGAAGGGTAATGATGATGCGTTTTGATAAGATTATTCCGACCGATAAACTTTTATTTGATTGCTTATTTATTTTCCGAAAACATAAAATTGGACTAACTCTATTATCGGAAATTGGTTCTTGAACGATTCTAGCTTTTACTATAAAGTTTCAGAATTTATGTCAGAAACTTCCGAAAAAATTTACCGGCGCGTTGATTCGATTGATTTTCTGCGCGGGCTGGTGATGGTCATTATGCTGCTCGACCACACGCGCGAATTTGTTCACGCCGACGCGCTGCGGTTTAGCCCGACGGATTTGACGAAAACCAGCGTCGTGCTTTTTTTGACGCGGTGGGTGACGCATATCTGCGCGCCGACGTTTGTTTTTCTCGCCGGAACGAGCATTTACCTGCAATTGATTCGCGGTAAAAGCCGCGCGCAATTATCGAAATTTCTGCTGACGCGCGGGCTGTGGCTGATTGCGCTGGAATTTACGGTTGTGCGATTTAGTTTATTTTTCAATTTTGATTACAGCTTTTTCGGTCTGGCGGAAGTGATTTGGATTTTCGGCGTTTCGATGATTATTCTCGCCGCGCTCATTTATCTGCCCGTATCCGTCGCTGCGATTTTCGGAATCGGAATGATTGCGCTGCACAATCTGCTCGACGGAATCACAGTTCCGCCCGCCACGTCGATGGCTTCCGCGCCGCCGCCCGACGCAATGCAAATGCTCTGGCTGTTTTTGCACCAGCCCGGTTTTGTGCCGCTGTTTCAGAATGTCAAAATGTTTGTCGCTTACCCTTTAATTCCCTGGGTTGGCGTGATGGCAGCGGGCTACGCGCTCGGCGCGGTTTATACATGGGAAGCCGAACGGCGGCGAAATTTCCTGTTCAAACTCGGAATCGCGCTGACAATTCTTTTCATCGTAATTCGCGCGACGAATCTTTACGGCGACCCGCAAATTTGGACGACGCAGCCAAGCCCTATATTCACCATTTTATCTTTTCTCAATACAACGAAATATCCGGCTTCTCTTTTGTTTCTGCTGATGACATTAGGTCCGGCACTGTTGATTTTGGCGTGGACAGACAAAATTAACAGCGCGGGCGAAAGCAATTTCTTGAGCCGCGTTTTTATCACGTTCGGGCGCGTGCCGCTTTTTTATTTTATTCTGCAAATGTTTGTCGCGCACGGCTTCGGCGTTCTCCTTAGCTTGCTTGCAGGCAAAAGCATCGGCTATCTGTTTTTAAATTTTCCCGCTTCAAGCACCGACGCGCCGCCCGATGCCGGTTTTAGTTTGTTGATGGTTTATGCGGCGTGGCTTGCCGGTTTGATTATTCTCTATCCGCTTTGTTTGTGGTATGGAAAAATCAAACAACGCCGTCGAGGTTTTCCTTTCAGTTATCTCTAAGAGCGTGTTTGGAAATCAAGAAAAGTAGATGGAAAAGCGGTTTTTACCACAGATAAACACCGATTCAATGGATTAGCACAAATGAAATCGGCGAATCCTTGCTTTCATCTGCGTTTATCTGCGGTAAATTTCCCTATTCCGTTATTCGTTTTGAATTTCCAAACTAGATTTTCAATAAGGCTCGTTCGTAATTTGCCGCCTGCGTGTCGGCGACGACATCTATCGGCGCGGAATTTTATATTTCAAAGACGAGCGTTTCGACTTAACGAGTTTTTGTTTCTTCACGCTTCGCCTTCGTCATAATTATTGTCGCCCGTATTTAAGCGGTTCGCGCGGTTTATTCTTTTTCGGCGACGATGATTTCAGGTTCGGCGCGCACCGGAAAATTTACGGAACTTGCGATAAAACAAAGCTCGCGCGCTTTATGATGCAACTCGGTCGCTTTTTTCCGCTCGGACGCGCGGCTGATTGAAACTTGCGGGCGCAGAATCACTTCGATAAAATGTCCGCCGCCGTCTTCCGTTTCAACCATTGTTCCCGTCGCCTCGTCCTTGTAGTCTGTTACGACGACACCCGCATCGGCGCAGAGATGTAGATACCAGAGCAGATGGCACGCCGACAGGGACGCGACGAGCATTTCTTCCGGGTTGTAACGAGATTTGTCGCCGCGAAAATGCGGGTCGGACGAACCTGCGATTACAGGTTTCCCCGCGACGGAAATTTCGTGCGCGCGGCTGTATGCGCTCCTATGCAAAGTCAAATGTTAAGCTGCGGCATTCAGTTGTCGCAGCTTGCGATTATACAAACGATCTTCCAGATACCAATAGTCCAACTCTTTCTTCAACATTACAAAGATTATTGTCAGCAATT
>JBPCRW010000265.1:0-11138 GCA_050996405.1 Pyrinomonadaceae bacterium
ACCGCCGGATGGAGAGGGAAGGTGCTACCGTTAATCCAAACGAGCGGTGGCATTTCGATTACAAAGATTGGCGGGAATATCCGCTTTTCGACATTGCTTTTTCGGAAATCGGCGCGAAGAAAAATCGTTAAAATCCGCGAGTTTATGAACTACACTTTTTACGATTTTCTCGGCAGCGTCGGTGTCGGAATAATTATTGTCACCTACGTTTTGCTGCAAATCGGAAAAATAAGAAGCGAAAATTTACTTTATTCCGTTCTCAACGCCTGCGGCGCGTCGCTCATTATTATTTCGCTTCTGTTCAATTTTAATTTCTCCGCGTTCATCGTAGAATTTTTCTGGGTGCTGATTAGCATTTACGGGATAATAAAATATTTTTGGAAAAGAAATTAGCCGCGAATTGCACGAAATTCACGAATAAAACAAAAGATTATTCGTGTTATTTGTGTTATTCGCGGCAAAAATAAAGATGTCTGCAAAAACAAATTTGAAAAAATCGAACCAACCGCTTTCCTGCACAAAGGAAACGACTTTGACAAAAGAACAGCTTTTGGAACTTTATCGCTTTCTGAAAATGACGCGAATGTTTGACGAAATCACGGTGAGATTAAAGCGGCAATCGAAATTAACGGGCGGAGTTTTTACGAGTTTGGGGCAGGAAGCGACGGCGGTCGGAACGGCTTACGCTTTGGAAGCGCAGGATTTTATCGCGCCGCTTATCCGCGACATCGGCGCGGTTTTCGTCAAAGGAATTTTGCCCAGAACGATTTTCGCGCAGTATTTGGGACGGGCAAACGCGCCTTCACGCGCCGCCGACGTGCAGTTTCATTTCGCCGATTTGGAAAAAGGTTTCGTCGGTCCGATTTCGCATTTGGGTGATATGATTCCGGTGATGACAGGCGTTTTATTAGCGTCGAGAATGAAAAAGGAAACTAGAGTCGCCGCTGCATATTTGGGTGAAGGCGCGTCTTCGACCGGCGCGTTTCACGAAGGCGTAAATTTCGCCGCCGTTCAAAGACTTCCGCTGATTACGATTATCGAAAATAACGGCTACGCTTATTCCACGCCGACGCGCAATCAATGCGCCGCCGCTTCATTTGTTGACAAGGCAATCGGCTACGGAATTTTAGGCTTGCAAACAGACGGCAATGATATTGTCGCCTGTTACGAAACGATGAAAAAAGCCGTCGAATATGCGCGAAACGGCAATGGCTCGGTTTTAATCGAAGCGATGACGTATCGCCGCAAAGGTCACGCCGAACACGATAATCAATCTTATGTTCCCGCCGGAGAAATCGAATTTTGGGCAGCAAATAATGACCCGACTGACCGCTACGAAAGATTTTTGACAACTGAAAAAATCGCGTCCGAAGATGAATTGAAAAAAATCGTCGCGGAAGTTTCCGAATATCTCGAAAGCGAGTTGGCAATTGCCGAAGAAGTAGGTTTTCCCGAACCCGTTTCGGCGGCTTATGATGTTTTTGATAATCGAATCGTGAAACCGGCGTTCAAGAAAAAAGTTCTAGGATAATGCAAAATGCAAAGTGCAAAGTGCAAAATTTAGAGAACTCGTTTGTTAATCCGATTATGGAACGGAAAACAACTTTGCACTTTGCACTTTGCACTAAAAAATAGGCGTTATGCAGAGAAAACTATCAAAGGCTTTCAAAAACTTTTTCAATTCGGAAAAGTCGGGCGGAGTCATTTTGATAATCTGCACCGTCGTTTCGCTTTTGATAACTAATTCGCCGCTCGGTGAAAATTATCTGCATTTTTGGCATGCGGAATTTGCGGGTTTGAGCGTCGAACAATGGATAAACGATGGCTTGATGGCGATTTTCTTTTTGCTCATCGGCTTGGAACTCGAACGCGAACTTAAAGAAGGCGAACTTTCCGACATCAAAAACGCGCTGCTGCCGATTTTTGCTGCAATCGGCGGAATTATTTTGCCCGCGCTGATTCATTTTCTTTTAAATAACGGAACGCCGACGCAAGCCGGAATCGGAATTCCGATGGCGACCGATATTGCTTTCGCGCTCGGCGTTCTCGCGCTGCTCGGAAACCGCGTTCCCGCATCCTTAAAAATTTTTCTGACCGCGCTCGCCGTAATGGACGATTTGGGCGCGATAATCGTGATTGCAGTTTTCTATACGGCAAAACTTTCAACCGCGTATCTTTTCGGCGCGATAATCGTTTTCGGCATTTTGACGCTTTTAAATAAAGCCCGCGTGATGTCGCTCGTTCCGTATTTGCTCGGCGGCGTTTTGCTGTGGTTTTTGATGCTGAAATCGGGCGTTCACGCGACGATTGCGGGCGTTTTGCTTGCCTTTACGATTCCGTTTTCTGGCAATGACGATGACGAAAATTCGCCGTCTTACAAGCTCGAACATTTTCTGCATAAACCTGTCATCTTTATTATTCTGCCGATTTTCGCACTTGCCAATACGGGAATCGTTCTCGGCGCGGACTCCGTGCGAACTCTGACAAATGCCAACGAACTCGGAATTATGAGCGGTTTGATTATCGGCAAGCCAATCGGCATCACGCTTTTAAGTTTTATCGCCGTTTCAATCGGCATCTGCAAACTGCCGCTCGATTTGAATTGGAAACATATTTTCGGCGCGGGAATTCTGGGCGGCATCGGTTTTACAATGTCAATTTTTATCACGAATCTCGCTTTTGCCGGTAATGCAATTCAAATTAACGGCTCGAAAATTGCGATTCTGCTGGCATCTCTGACAGCGGGAACAACCGGATTTCTGTGGTTAAAATTTTGCAGGAAACCGGAAGAATCCGATGAAGATATAGACGCGATGGATTTTGAAGAATGAAATTAAATTTGAAACTTCAAACAATATATTCTCTTTTGAACTTCACTATTCAAGATTTAAAACTTACGATTTAATTATGGAAATAAACGTTATCGGCGGCGGACTTGCGGGAGTTGAAGCCGCCTGGCAAGCGGCGGAAACGGGCGCGAAAGTTAAATTATTTGAAATGCGACCCGTCCGGCAAACGCCCGCGCACCGCACCGAAAATTTAGCAGAAATTGTCTGTTCAAATTCTCTGAAATCTGATGAAGTCGGTTCTGCGCCGTATCTTTTGAAAGAAGAATTGCGGCGCGGAAATTCGCTCGTGATGCAAGCGGCGCAAAATACAAAAGTTCCGGCAGGAGCGGCTCTGGCGGTTGACCGCGCAAAATTTTCCGAATTCATCACAAACAAAATCGCGGCGCATCCGAATATCGAGATTGTTCGAGAAGAAATTACAAAAATTCCTGAAAATGAAATTTCGATTATCGCCACCGGACCATTGACGAGCGACGCTTTGACGCTGGAAATTATGAAGTTGACGGGCGATGACCAGCTTTATTTTTACGATGCGATTGCGCCGATTGTCGCCGCCGATTCAATTGATATGTCGGTTGCCTTCAAAGCCGCGCGCTACGGCAAAGGTGGCGACGATTATGTCAATTGCCCGTTCGATAAAGCGCAATACGAAATTTTTTATAACGCGCTGGTCGAAGCAAAATCAGTTCCGCTTAAAAGATTTGAAGAAACGCGCTGGTTTGAGGCGTGTCTGCCGATTGAAGAACTGGCGCGGCGCGGCGTTGATACTTTACGTTTCGGTTGTATGAAGCCGAAAGGTTTGCCGCTTCCGGCGACCGGACGAGAGCCTTACGCCGCCGTCCAATTGCGGCAGGAAGATTTGATGGCGGACGCTTTTTCGCTCGTCGGTTTTCAAAATCATCTGCGTTACGGCGAGCAGGAACGGGTTTTGAAACTAATTCCCGGACTTGAAAACGCCGAGTTTCTGCAATTCGGGCAAATTCACCGCAACACTTTTATCAATTCGCCGCAGATTTTATTTGAAACTTTGCAGACGCGCAAAGAGCCGAAATTGTTTTTCGCCGGACAGATTACGGGCGTTGAAGGTTATGTCGAATCGGTCGGCACGGGCTGGCTCGCTGGACTAAACGCCGCGCGGCTTTTGCGAAACGAAAATTTAATTTCCGCGCCGCAGACATCGGCAATCGGCGCGTTGTGCCGTTACGTTTCAAACGTCGAAACAAAAAATTTTCAGCCTGTCAATATCACGTTTGGACTTTTGGAAGAACTGCCTGTCGAGTTGCGTAAAAAATATCGTAATAAACGCGAACGCCACGCTGTTCAAGTCGAACTCGCGCTGAAAGACTGGGACGAATGGCTTAACTCAATGCAAAATGCAAAGTGCAAAGTGCAAAATTAAGAATCGGATGTTTTGAGTTTCAGATTTATGAATATTTTCGCGTTGTTTCTGCAAATCGGGGAATTATTTGAAGGGCATTTTAATTGGCGCGGCTTTTTATATTTGTGCATATTTTTGCTGATAGGAGCGACCATCATCGGATTTACATTATTTGCGGGTTACAAAACTTTTCGAGTGAAGAAAAAATGACATTTGAATCAACCGGAATTTTAATCATTTTTGCATTGTTTTTCGTTGCAATTATTTATTCGTCGGTCGGACACGGCGGCGCGTCGGGCTATTTGGCGGTGATGGCTCTTTTCGCCGTTGAGCCTGACATTACGCGCCCGACGGCTCTGGTTTTAAATTTATTTGTCGCTTCGATTGCTTTTGTGCAGTTTTACCGCGCCGGAAATTTCGACTGGAAAATTTTTCTGTCGTTCGCGGCGGCTTCGATTCCGTTCGCGTTTATCGGCGGGGCGATTCATTTGCCGACGACCGTTTATAAAATGATTCTCGGCATCACGTTGATGCTGGCGGCGATTCGGCTGGCGATAAATTTGAAATCCGAAAAAGAAATAATCGCGCCGCCGATTTGGGTCTGCTTAATTATCGGTGCGATTCTGGGTTTGGTTTCCGGCTTGGTCGGAGTCGGCGGCGGAATTTTTTTAACGCCGATTTTGCTGCTAATGAACTGGACGGAAACGAAAAAAGCGGCGGGAATTTCCGCTTTGTTTATTCTCGTCAATTCGATTTCGGGACTGTTGGGAAACTACGCGCAAATTTTAAAATTGTCGCCGCGCGTTTGGATTTGGATTGGCGTGGCGATCATTGGCGGCGTTATCGGTTCGACTCTCGGCAGTTACCGTTTTAATTCGCTGACTCTGCGGCGCGTGTTGGCGGTCGGTTTGCTGATTGCGGGAGTGAAATTGATTTTTACATAACACTCGCGGATGCCTATTTGGAAAGGAAAATAGGACGCGGATGAACGCCGATTTCGGCGGATTATCGCGGATTATTTTTAGGTTGCCCGCGATAATCTGCCCGAATCCGATAAATCCGCGTCCTATTCTGATTTCGTCCAAGCGCAGGCTAACTTTCGGTGCGGTTCGCGCATCGAATCGTCGAATATGATTCGCCAATTTTGTTTTACAGTTTTTTTTCTCATTTCGACTTGCGCCGCTCACGCGCAGTCGGGGCGCGTCAAACCGTCAGAAACGCCGACTCCGCCGCGACCGCGCGTCGTTTATACTCCAGCCGAAAACTATCCCAACCCCGTAAAACCGAAGCCGATTCCCGCGAAACAGACGAAAAACGATGACGAAGGCGAGGTAATTCGCGTCGAATCCGCGCTTGTTCCGATTCCGGTATCCGTCACGGACACAAACGGAAACATTGTCGGCAATCTGCGGCTCGAAGATTTCGGGCTGGAAATTGACGGCAAACAGGCTGTTATCAGCGACATTTCGCGCTCGCAAACTCCCGTCCGGCTCGCGCTGCTTTTCGACAACAGTTCGAGCGTCACGACGGCGCGCGATTTTGAAAAAAAAGCCGCGATTAAATTTTTCAAACAGGTTATTCGACCCGATAAAGATCTTGCCGCGCTCTATTCGGTTTCGACTTATTCGCGGCTCGAACAGCCTCTGACCAAAAACGTTTCATCGCTCGTCGCGGCGATTGAAAATTTTGATAAGCCCGAAGGCGCGACCGCTCTGCTCGACGGAATAGTTTCCGCCGCCGATTATTTGAAAACGGCGGACGGGCGGCGCGTCATCGTTATTCTTTCCGACGGCGAAGACACTTACAGCGATTTATCGACGACGCTGGAAAAAACCGTCAAAGCCGTCCAATCTGCAAACTGCCAGGTTTATGTCGTCAAAACCACCGATTTTGAAAATTTCAAACAAAGCGGTATTCGCGGCGGAAACGCCAACACCCGCTCGCTGACGGCTGAACGCCGGATGCAGGAATTGACGGCGCAAACCGGCGGCGCGGTTTATTCGCCGATTGACGAGCGCGAATTAGATGCCGCCTTTACGCAAATCTCGTCAGAACTCGCCCAGCAATATATTCTCAATTACTACCCCGAAGACAACGCGCCGAACGGCGAGTTTCGCACGATTTCGCTGAAAGTTAAATCAGGCGAAAACTTGACTGTGCGAACCAGAAAAGGTTATTACGTTTCGAGAAAGTAATAAGTGATAGGTAATAAGTAATAGGTTTTGATTTGACTTATTACCAATTACCAATTACCAATTACCAATATGCTTGAAGAATATCTGAATCAATTTCTCCAACATCTGCGTTACGAGCGCAACGTCAGCACACACACTTTGCGAAATTATTCGAGCGACCTCGAACAGTTCCGCGATTATCTTTTCAGAATCGAAAAACGGACGGAAATTCCAGTCTCCGAGATTGACCATTTGACGATTCGTGAATGGATGGCTTCGCTTCACAGTCTGAACAAAAAGAAAACTTCGATTGCGCGAAAACTCGCGTCTTTGAGAACTTTTTTTCAGTTCCTCGTGCGCGAAGGCGTGTTGGAAAATAATCCCGCGCGCCTTGTCGCCACGCCGCGCGTCGAACGGAAACTTCCCAATCATCTTTCAATGGAAGATGCCGTCCGCTTTATCGAAACGCCGGATTTAAACACGGATTTAGGCAAACGCGACCGAGCGATTTTAGAATTTCTTTACGCGACCGGCGTGCGCGTCGGCGAACTCGTCGGACTTAATTTAAAGGATATTGATTTCCGCGAAAAACTCGTGCGCGTCACGGGCAAAAGAAAAAAGCAGCGCATCCTGCCGTTCGGCGAGCCGTCGCTGCAAGCCTTGATGTTTTATCTCAACGAAACGCGCCCGATTTTTCTGAACAATTGTCCGCCAATCGAGCGCGACGACCATGCCGTTTTTTTGAATTATCAAGGAACGCGCATCACCACGCGCAGCGTCGGGCGAATGATTGATAAATACATCAAAATCTGCGCCGACATTCACCCCGATATTTCGCCGCATTCTCTAAGGCATTCCTTTGCCACGCATCTACTCGATTCCGGCGCGGACTTGCGCGACATTCAGGAACTCTTAGGACACGCGCGGCTTTCGACGACGCAGATTTACACGCACGTTTCGATGGAAAAACTGATTGAAGTTTATGACCGCGCGCATCCAAAAGCGTGAAATTCCGCAGGAAAACTGAAAACAATTATGAAAATAGCTCTAATCGGTTACGGCGCGATGGGCAAACTCGTTAAAAGTTTAGCCGAAGCGAAAGGTTACGAGATTGCCGTGATTATCGATGAAAAAGACGCGAATCTGTCCGCCGGAGAATTGGCTAAAAAGTTAAAAGCTGCCGACGTTGCGATTGATTTTTCGTCAAGCGATGCAGTCAGAAAAACGGTCGAAGCGTGTCTCGCGGCAAACGTTCCGCTAATCGAAGGCGCAACCGGCTGGAACGCCGAACGGAAAGCGATAAAAAATTTAGTCGAAGAAAAACAGGGCGCGTTTTGTTATGGCGCGAATTTTAGCGTCGGCGTGAATTTGTTTTACCGAATCGCCGATTTCGCGGCGGAGCTTTTCAGTAAATTCGACGATTACGAAGCGTTTATCGAAGAACGCCATCACTCGCGCAAAAAGGACGCGCCGAGCGGCACGGCTTTGAAGTTAAAGGAAATTATTGCGAAACACATCACAAAAGATTTTTCGGTTTCCTCAACTCGCGCCGGACAAATTCCAGGAACGCACATTGTCGGTTTTGACGGCGCGGCGGATACAATTGAACTCGCGCACGCGGCGCGTTCACGCGAAGGTTTCGCTTCGGGCGCGATTTTAGCGGCGGAATGGATTATCGGCAAAAAAGGCTTTTGGGAATTTACTGAAGTGATGGACGAGATTTTGAAAAAAATTAACCGCGAAGAACAAAAAAATTGAAAATTTTGTGCGCTTTGCGTCTTTGTGGTGAAATAAAAATTATGACGATTAAATTAGATTGGCTTCGAGGCTGCGGAACGGCTCTGGTCACGCCGTTCAAAAAAGACGGAAGTATTGACGACGAATGTTTCAAAAAACTCGTCGAACGCCAAATAAAAAACGGCGTTAAATTACTGATTCCGTGCGGCACGACCGGCGAAGCCGTCACAATGAGCGAAGCAGAAAAAATTCACGTTATCCGAATGACGATTGAAGTCGCGCACAAATTAAAAGCGAAAGTCGTCGCCGGAACGGGCAGCAGCAACACGTCGGCGGCGATTGATTTCACCAGAAAGGCGCGGGAATTAGGCGCGGACGCGGCTCTCGTCGTCGCGCCGTATTATAACAAACCGACGCAGGAAGGAATGTTCGCGCATTTCGGCGAGATTGCGAAATCGGTCAAAAAATTTCCGATAATGCTGTATAACGTGCCTTCGCGCACCGCGTCAAATATTTCAAGCGAGACGACTTTAAAATTGGCGAACGAATACGAAAACATCGTCGCCACGAAAGAAGCGTCGGGAAATTTTTCGCAGATTATGCAGATTTGTCAGAATCGCCCGAAAAATTTCAGAGTTTTTTCCGGCGACGACGCGACGACTTTGCCGCTAATCGCTGTCGGCGCGGACGGACTTGTTTCGGTTTGCTCGAATGAAATCCCAAAGGACACTTCTCAAATGGTCGAAAAAGCGTTGGCTGGCGCGTGGACTGCCGCAAGGAAAATTCATTACAAAATTCTCGCGCTGATGGAAGCGAATTTTATCGAAGCCTCGCCCGCGCCGTGCAAATTCGTGATGAAGGAAATGAATCTTTTGGAAGAAAATTTAAGACTGCCGCTCGTTCCCGTGACCGAACCGACACGCAGGAAATTGAGAGATATTTTGAAAGAACTCTCAAAATAGAATTATGAATCTACAAGAAAAAATCGAAAAATTATTTACGCAGTCGGAATTTGAGGCGGGCGACCACGAAACTTTTAACGAATTCAAAACCGAACTGCGGACTGGCAGAATTCGCGCGGCGGAAAAAGATGAAAGCGGGAATTGGAAAGTAAATGCTTGGGTAAAACGCGGAATTTTGCTCGGTTTCAAAATGGGCGAAATGGTCAATATGTCTTTCAGCGGCGAAACGTTTCAGTTTTTCGATAAAAATACATATCCGCTGCGCCCGATGAACCTGGACGATAAAATTCGCATCGTGCCGGGCGGCTCGGCGATTCGTGACGGCTCGTTTGTCGGGCAAAATGTCGTGCTGATGCCGCCGTGTTATGTCAATGTCGGAGCTTTTGTTGACGAAGGAACGATGATTGATTCGCACGCGCTTGTCGGCAGTTGCGCGCAAATCGGAAAGCGCGTTCACCTGTCGGCAGCGGCGCAAATCGGCGGCGTTTTAGAACCCGTTAACGCTAATCCGGTCGTCATTGAAGATGATGTTTTGGTCGGCTGCAACACGTGCGTTTATGAAGGAACAATCGTTCGTGAAAAAGCCGTTTTAGCAAGCGGAGTGATTTTAACGCGCTCGACTCCGGTTTTTGATTTGGTGAATGAAACGATTATCAAATCCGACGGCGAAAAGCCTCTGGAAATTCCGGCGGGCGCGGTCGTCGTGCAAGGCGCGCGCCAAATTACGAGCGGTTTCGGCAAGGAAAACGGTTTATCAATTTACGCGCCCGTTATCGTCAAATACCGCGACGAAAAAACCGACGCTTCGACAAAATTGGAAGATTATCTGCGATAATTTATGCCGTTACTGATTAAAGTTATCGTCAACGCCGGTTCGGGCAGCGTCGAGTGCGATGAAACGAAACGCCGTTTGCAAGCAGCCTTTCGCGCACATTCGATTGAAGCCGAAATTCATCTCGCGCAAAGCGGCAGGGAAATTATCGAACTGGCAAAACGCGCCGCGCAAAGCGACACGGAAATAATCTGTGCAGGCGGCGGCGACGGCACAATTAGTGCGGTCGCTTCGATAGTTTCCGGCACAAATAAAACGCTCGGCGTTTTGCCGCTCGGCACGCTCAACAATTTCTCGAAGGATTTAAGGATTCCGCAAAATATCGAAGAAGCCGTCCGCGTTATTGCCGAAAATAACGTCAAGCAAATTGATGTCGGCGAAGTCAACGGACATATTTTCGTCAATAATTCGAGCATCGGTCTTTACCCGCATATTGTTAAAGACCGCGAACAGCAGCAGCATTTAGGACACGGAAAATGGCGTTCGGCATTCTGGGCGGCGTTAAAAATTTTAAAGCATTCGCCTTTTTTCGCCGTCAAACTCGAAACCGAAGAAAATATTCGTATCGTTAAAACGCCTTTTGTTTTTGTCGGCAACGGCGAATACGAGATGGATTTTTTCAACATCGGCAGACGCGCCGAAATAGATGACGGCAAATTGAGCGTCTATTTTCTGCACCGCAGCGGGCGCAAAGGTTTATTTCTGCTCGCGCTTCGGACGATTTTCGGAAGATTGCGGCAAACAAAGGATTTCGAGGAGATAAGCGTTACAGAAATTACGTTTGAAACAAAAAAGAGACAAATTTTAGTCGCGTTTGACGGCGAAATTAAAATGCTCAAAACGCCGCTTCATTACAAAATTCATCCGCAGGTTTTGCGCGTCATCGCGCCTCAAGAAATTAGCCGCGAATAACACAAATAACGCAAATAGAATAAGAAAAATAATTTGTGTTATTTGTATTATTCGCGGCAGAATCTTTTACAGCTATGCGAACAATCGTTCATATCTCGGACATTCATTTCGGCAAAATTGATTACGCGGTTGTCAAACGTCTGAAGGAAAAAATTTGCGAGATAAATCCAAATCTCGTAGTCGTTTCCGGCGATTTGACGCAGCGCGCGCGGACGGAGCAATTCGTCGAAGCGAAAGCGTTTTTGGATTCTTTGCCGAAGCCGCAAATCGTCGTTCCGGGCAACCACGATATTC
>JBPCRW010000116.1:0-10746 GCA_050996405.1 Pyrinomonadaceae bacterium
ACTTTTACCAGCGCACTTCGTATTCTTTCTCCAAAAATTTTTACTACGCCGACTTGTCGCATATCGGCTCTGCTCCGCGCTGGACGAATTCGATTATCTTTTTAACTTTTGTCGGAATAATCTGGCTTTTTGTCGGTGGTTTCGTTTTGTTTAAACAAGGCGGACACGCGCCGTTTGTGCTGCATTTCGCAACGGTCTGTCTTGCCGCTTTTGTTTTTCACGTTTATAAACCGCTTGGGTTAGGCAAGGATTTTGATTTGGCGGTTAGCCTGTTGGACGACGCGGCGTTTGCCTTTTTTGTGCCGCTTTTTTTGCATTTCTGCCTGCGTTATCCTGTGCGAAGCGAGATTTTCGGCAACCCGCGCTGGAAAACTTACGCGCTGTATGTTCCGGCTTCGATAATCACGCTCGGCATTTTTGTTCTTTCGCTGACCTTTCCGATTTTCGACGCGCTTTCTCCGAATTCGGCTTTTATAGAAAAATTTGCTGAAGTTACAGATAAATACGATTTGTTCGCGCTCTTTTATCGGGCGAATTTTTATCATTTTGTCATCGGAATTTCGCTCGGCGCGGGCGTTTTGTTATGGAGGTTTTTCACTAACCGGCAGACGCTCGTCCGGCAGAGATTAAAATGGTCGGTGTGGGGAACGGTGGCGGCAGTTGTTCCCGTTTTAGGATTTCAACTCGCTAAATTATTCGTCAATTTACCCGAAGATAGTTTTATTTCCGCCTTTACAACTTTGCCTCTGGCATTGATTCCGTTAAGTTTCGGTCATTCGGTCGTCCGTTATCGCTTGATGGATGTTGACGTGGTGGTGCGCCGCGCGCTGGTTTATGCGCTGACGACTATTGCTATTGCCGCAATGATTGGCGCGGTCGCATTAGGCTTGGTATTTTTTGCTGTCGGCACAAATCTTTCGACTACCGAAATTACGCTTCGCGCGCTGATTGCGGTGATAGCGATGGCAGGCATCGTTTTGTTGAGCGAGCCTTTGAAAAACTTTTTGCAGGAACGCGCCAACAGATTTTTCTACGGCGAACGCTACGATTTGCGGCGCGGGCTTCTCGATTTCGGCATCACGCTGTCGGCGACGACCGCGCTCGAACCGCTTTTAAACGCGCTGGTCGGTCGGCTTCAGCAAGTTCTTAATGTCGAAAAAGTCGCGGTTTTTATTGAAGACGAAAAATTGGCGGGAGGTTATTGCGTTGCCAAATCCGCCGGATTAAATTCTCAATACTCGGTGCCGAACGATTTTCGTCAAATGATTCGTGAAAAATCCGCCGAGAAAGGAATTGTCCGCGCCGACGAACTCGAACTCCTAGACATCGAAACCGGCGACGGAAAAAATATCGTTCGCCAGGAACTGCATTATTACGTGCCGTGCGTTGTGCGCGGAAAAATGGTTGCGGTTATCGGGCTTGGTCGCGCGGCGGACGGTTCTTTATTGTCGTCGGAAGATTTGGATATTTTAAACACCGTCGCGGGATACGTTGCCGTAGCGATTGAAAACAGTTTGCTTTATCAGGAACAGGAAAAACGCGCCAATGACCTTGTGCTGCTCAAGGAATTTAACGAATCAATCGTCGAATCAATTAACGTCGGACTGCTTGCCGTTGACGAATCGGGAAAAGTTACGCGCTGTAATTCGACGTTTGAAGAAATGTTCGGCTTAAAGCGCGAGCAAACCGCCGGAAAAGCGGTCGAGGAAATTTTTGAAGAAAATTTCGCGGCGAATTTATCGCAGATTATCGGAAAATCGCGCTGGCATTTGCAGGAACTTCGTCACGGCTACAAACTTCACACAACCGCCGCGAAGGGCAAAACTTTAATTTTAAACGTTGCCGTCGCGCCGCTGCGCTCGGTTTTTCACGAGCAAAACGGAGCGATTATCGTTTTGGAAAATGTCACGTCGCGCGTCAAACTCGAAGAAAGTTTGCAGCAGAGCGAAAAATTATCGAGCATCGGATTGCTCGCCGCCGGAGTCGCGCACGAAGTCAACACGCCTCTGACCGGAGTTTCGAGTTACACGCAAATGCTGCTCGGAATGATTCCCGAAACCGACCCGAAACACGCGCTGCTTTTAAAAGTTCAACGCCAAACCGAACGGGCGACCAACATCGCCGGAAATCTTTTGAATTTTTCACGCACCGGCAACGGAACTGAATTTCACGAAATCAACGTCAACAAAACTTTAGACGACACGCTTCAACTGCTTGAACCGCAGATGAGAAAATCGCGTGTTGAAATCGTCAAAAATTACGATGAATCGTCGCCGAAAATTTACGCTAATGCCGGAAAATTGCAGCAGGTTTTCACCAATCTGATTCTCAACGCGCGCGATGCGATGTTTGACGGCGGAACAATCACGCTAACGACGAAAATCGGCGACGAAGATTCGATTATTGTCGAAATCGCGGACACAGGAACGGGAATCGAGCCGGAAAATTTGAGCAAAATTTACGACCCGTTTTTTACCACCAAAGCGGTCGGAAGCGGCACGGGACTAGGGTTAGCGGTCACTTACGGCATTGTTCAGGAACATTCGGGAACGATTCAGGCGATTAGCGAACCGGACGCGGGGACGACATTTCGTCTCGAATTTCCAGCCATTCGGGAACAACTTCAACGCGCGGTCAGCTAACCACAAAACTCAAAATAAGAATCTGAAATTTCCCGTTCTGAATTTGAAATGCACAAATTCGCCAGCTTCAATCGTCAAATCAAATCAGCTTCGGAAATTTATTTATCGGCGGTTTCTTCCGCGACATTTTACGGGCGCAGCGTTTTTACAACCGTCGCCGTTTATCACGCGAAACCTTTTCAATGGGAAAAACATTGGCGGCGTTTGACGGAAAACGCGGCGCGAATCGGCGTTGATTTATCGAGTTTTTCAGAACAGGAAATTAAGATTTCCATTGATGCTTTAATTTCCGAAAACTCTTTTCAGAACGGTCGAATGCGGCTGACGTTTTTTGACGAATCGGGAAACGGAATCTGGTCGCTCGCAGTGGAAAGCAAAACAAGTTTGCTGATTACAACAGCCGATTTTCGCGCCATTTCCGGTAATTTTTGTCTGACCGTTTCGCCTTTTCAAGTAAATTCAAAATCTCCGCTCGCCAATTTAAAATTGGGAAATTACTTGGAAAATATTTTGGCTCTGGAAGAAGCGCGGCGGCGCGGATTTGACGAAGCGATATGTTTGAATGAAAAAGGCGAAATTGTTTCGGCGATAATGGCAAATATTTTTTGGGTCAGCCGCGATACGATTTTCACAACGCCGCTTGAAACCGGCGCGCTCAAAGGCACAACGCGCGATTTTATTATCGAAAATTTCAAAGTTTTGGAGAAAAAAGCAAATCTCGACGAATTGAAATCAGCCGACGAAATTTTTCTCACATCAGCCGGATTTGGAATAGTCGAAGTCAAAAGATTTGAAAATAAATTCCGCGACAAATTTACTGTTTCCAAGAATGTCCGAAAATTTTTCGACGATTTCGTCCAAAAGACGGAACAATAAACAGCATTTTTGATTTATCAATCGGTTTCTTTCATCAGTAAATTTTTATAAAGTTTTTCCGTTTCGTTCAGCATCTTTTCCAAACTGAAATTTTCTTCAATCCTGATTTGAGCTTTTCTGCCAAAATCTTCGCGCATTTTTTCGTCATTAAGAAACGCGGAAACGGCTTTGGCAATTTTTTCAGGATTTTTTATCGGCACGATTTTTCCGGTTTCTCCGTCAGTGATTATTTCTTTCGCGCCGTCGGTTGACGTAGCGACGGCGACGCGCGCGCTTGCCATCGCTTCGGCAATTACCAAACCGAACGGCTCGACGCGCGAAGCCGATACAAAAACGTCAAGAATCGAATAAAGCGGCGCGACATCTTTCCAAAATCCGAGCAAGTGAACTTTGTTTTGTAAATCAAGTTTTTCAATCAATTCTTTCAAATGTTTTAAGTTTTCCTTTTTCGGAGAACTGTCCTGCCCGACGATTAAAAATTCGGTTTCGGGAAAATTTTTTAGAATAATCGAAGCCGCTTTAACAAAATCCGTCTGACCTTTATGCGCCGTAATCTCGCCGACAATTCCGACGATTTTACAATCCGGCGGCAAGTTCAAATTTTCTCTTAAACTAACTTTGTCAGCTTTTCCCGACGGTTGAAAATGGCGCGTGTCAATTCCGTTATAAATTAAATGAATTTGTTCGGACGGAAGAATGTTTTGCGCGATGATTTTCTGCCGCACACCTTCAGATACGGCGATAAACGCGGTGTTTTTCGGCAAAAGAAATTTGTATGCGGCGTTGAGCGGAAACAAAAGATGGCGCGTTAAAACCAGTTTTGTATTCGTCATTTTCGCGGCAATCGCGGCAATCGCGTAATCTCTGGCTAAATGCGCGTGGACGATTTCAACTTTTTTTTCGTGGATTATTTCGGCAAGTTTTCGCGCGCTGAAAATGTCGAGCGAATTTCGCAGAGGCAGTTGAATAATTTTCTCCGGCGGCAGAAACGCTAAACTTTCGAACCAGACAGAATTCGGGCGGACGGCAATCGAAACATCATAACCTTTTTCAGTCAAACCCTGACACAAATCAACAAAATGTTTCTCGCCGCCGCCGAAATCTTTCGCCGATGAAATCTGTAAAATTCGCACTTAGTAAATGTTAAGTGGTAAATGGTAAATGGTAAATGTTTGAAAATAAAAAGGCGCGTTTCTCGAAAGAAACACGCCGCAAGGTTTTTCAAGAAGTTGAAAAACTAAAATTGGAAACGAGCCGAAAATTGAAGCTGGCGTTCATTATATAAAGTGCTGCCCGTCGTTGTGACAGTACCGAATACCGGATTGTAGCACAGACTGTTGGGATTATTTGAGGCTGTTCCGTTAATCGTCGCGCAGTTTGTCGTCCGGCTGTAGAGCGAAGTGTTTTCGCCGAAAACCTGCGTCCGGTTAAAGACGTTAAAGCCTTCAGCCAGCACTTCGAGATTATATCTTTCGGTAAATCTGAAACGTTTTGAAAGTCTCAAATCCAGATTCACAAGTCTCGGCAAACGAAAGGCATTACGCTGATTGAGCGGAAAGCGGTTGTCGCCGTTTGTTCCGTTCAGTGTTACTCCGCTAACCGTTCCGTCAAACGGACGACCCGAATAATATGCGAAAATCGGAGCGATTGACCAGCCGTTAAGCAAATAGTTATAGAACGAAGATTTATCGCCGCCGTAAGGATTCGGCGCATAAACCGCGCTGACGACAACTTTATGCCGAACGTCAAAATTGCTCGGTCCCGCATCATAGCTGCGGTCAAAAACATTCAGCGGAGCATTATTCTGTGTGAACGTCGCCGAGTTTTGATTGGTGTCAGTTGATCTAGCCAATGTATAACTAGCCTGGAATTGCAGCCCGTTCGTAAAGCGGCGGTTGACCTGCGCGACGAAAGCGTCGTATTCCGAACTGACCGTGCTTTCAATTTGAGTTAATTGCTGGAAGCCGTTTGCCGGACGACCATATTGCGGCAAAGTAATGGTTTGACCATCGAGCGGTCCGCCAACAATCGGGAATGTTGCACTAGTGATAACGGGCAGCGTTCCGCTAGATCCAGTTCCACAGTTGTTAGCTGCAAATGTAGTTCCCGGCAAGCAGGGCAGAAGATTATAGTCAACAAACGTCGGCAGGTTGCGTCCTAAACTTCCGATATAAGAAATCGACGCGACCGTGTTTTTAGCAATTTCATGCTCTAAAACAACGTCGTATTGGTTAATCAAAGGTGCTTGAAAATTCTTTGAAAAATATTGAATCGCGCCGAGCGTGAAAGACGAACAGGCTGCCGATAAAATATTCGGGAAAACCGGAGCGCAGACGTTGCTCGAAGAAATACTTAATTGCGCCTGACCGCCCGGGTTGCCGGTGTTGATAAGCGCGTTGTAAATGGTCGAATTGATAATGCGACCGTAGTAGATGCCGTAGCCGCCGCGAAGCGATGTTTTGCCGTCGCCGAAAACGTCGTAGGCAAGTCCGATGCGCGGTCCAAAGTTGTTTTTATCGCTCGGCAAGGTTGAAGTCGCGTCTGCGATTGTTCTGTTGATATTCGGAATAATCAATGTGCTGGAATTCGGCAAAACCGCTTTCGGAACGCGGATATATTCGTAGCGCAATCCGAGATTAACGGTTAAACGCGGGGTGACGCGAAAATCATCCTGCGCGAAAGCGTCGTAATCATTGGTTTTGAACAATAATCCGTGTGTGCCGATTCCCTGCGAATAATTGCTGGTATAACATTTGCCGACAAATCTCGCGCTGGTGGCGCAGAGGGTGTTTGCTGGCAGCGGAGTAACATAATTAGCGTAATCAACGATAAAATCATTGATGTTGTTATAAGAATAGCCGCCGGTTTCATAACGCAGATTCTGCGTATTGTCCGAAACACGGTTAAAATCTCCGCCGAATTTGAAAGTGTGCCGTCCGTCCGTGTAGGTAACAGTATCGGCAAATTGAATACGGCGTTCGTCCGGGTATGCGGGGCGTTCCAAAAAGTTCGGAATACCGAATTGCAGACCGTTGTTTAAAAATATGTTCGGCGAACGCGGACCGAGTGCCGTCGCGCCGGTTAAAGGTTCGCCCGGCAGCGGCGGCTGGCTGGATTGATACTCAAAGTCGCGTCCGTATTGGAAACGGGCTTCGTTTAAAAGGTTGGGGGAAATTGTTGATTGCAGACGCAAATTCAGCGTGTCAACCTTTACACCGTCGTTGCCGAAACTCTCGCGTCCGTAGTTATTGACTGCCTGCGTCTGCACGCCTGCCGGAGAAAACCAGCGCATCCGGTTATAAGTTGCCGAAAACAAATTGTTGTCGTTAATATGCCAGTCAAGTTTCGGAAGATATATTGTTTGGTCGCCTTTACGCGGAGTTTCGCCGGTCAGCGAATTTAAGAAACTTAAAGAATTATCAATTTGAGCATTGGTCAAACCGCGCGTCAAAAGAGTCGTGCGGCTGACGGTATTCAAATAATTGGCGTTCTGAAAGGCTGCAAGCCCCGGAAAATTACGTTTCTGCTGGTCATAGTCAAAGAAGAAAAACAAGCGGTCTTTAAAAATCGGACCGCCGATTGAGCCGCCGAATTGCTGGCGAAGGTCAACCGGCTTTACCGCGACGGTGGTTGAAACGCCGTTCACCAAAACCGAGCCGAACGCCGACGGATTGCGCGCGCCGTTGCGGTTGTTGCGATTGTAATAAAAAAGCTCGCCGTGAAATTCGTTTGTGCCGCTTTTGGTAACGGTGTTGATAACGCCGCCCGCCGCGCGTCCGTATTCAGCGGAATAGTTCGAGCCGTTAATTTGAAATTCACGGACTGACGATTGGCTGATAACGTAGTTGATGCGGGTGCGTCCGCGTTCTTCGGAGAAAAACGCCTGGTTGTTGTCGCCGCCGTCAACCGTGCTGTTATTCAAAAGACCGGAGATGCCGCGAAACGAAATCAAACCGAAAGTTCCGTCGGGAACGGTCGAAGGCGCGAGCAGCGCAAAATTTGAAGCGCGGCGACCGTTAATCGGCAATTCGTTAATCGAAGTTTGGTTGATATTGGTCGTATTCGAGTTATCGGTGGTATTGATAACCGGAGTTTCCGCCGTCACTTGAACGGTTGCCGTTTGTCCGGCAAGCCCCAGGGGAATGTTGAGCGTCGTCACCTTACCAACTTCGACAATCACTTTTTCCTGCGTAAAGTCGGCAAAGCCGGAACTCGACGTTTTGACGGTATAAGTTCCGGGCTGTAAATTAGCGAGACGAAAACCGCCGTCGGAATCTGCCGTCGCGGTAGTTTCCTGATTTGTCCCGTTGTTGGTCGCGGTTATTGTCGCGTTTGGAATAACCGCGCCCTGCGGGTCGGTCACTTTACCGCCGATGCCGCCCGTTACGGTTGACTGCGCGAATGCCTGTCCGATACCGAACGTGATGCATAACGCGGCAAACACAAATAATTTTACTGAATTGGATAATAAACTTTTAGTCATTTATTCTGACCTCTTTATTTTTGAAATAAGATTTGAACTTTAATTGCGAATTGAAAATAATTCAGCGAAAAGTTTTGGATTTTGGATTTTGAATTTTAGATTTTGGATTTTGGATTAGGTTTTTATTTTCCCGCAAAATAAAACTCAAAAATCGTATTTTCGCTAAATAACTTAGAATAATGGTTTTCCACACTATCAACCGCTTCATAAAAGGCTCTATGAAGTTAATTTGTCAATCTGTTGTGGATGACCAAAAAAATCCAAGCAAATTAAGTTCCCTTGACATTGTATTCTACACAAAACGGCTGGCAAGTATATTCGAGCGAGATTAAATGTTTGTTAAAATCCGGCGCGTCGTTTAATAAAAATCCGGCTTGGGCGTGCTGGTTTCAAATTCTCACGCCGGAAAAGCCTTTACAATTTGAGCAAATTGCGTAAAACTTGACTTTTTTGTAATTGTGCCTTACATTACTTTGCACAACAAATGTTGTTTTATAAATGAGAAATCAATATTAAAGGGTCGAAAAAGGGAGGGAAAATGCAACGTTTAAAAGATTCGGAAATTGAAAATAAAACGCCTTTGCACCATCGTATAATGGCGAATTTGCGGGTGCAGGCAAGCTGGATTGACAAAGTAAGCGGGAAAAGAATCGAAGTCGAAGGTTTGACGGAAAACGTCGGGGAGACCAGTGCTTTGGTAAACTTGGCGACTCTCCCGCCGGTCGGAAGCGAAGTGAAACTTCGGGTGATTGACGAAGAAAAAACTTTGATTGAAGTGCCGACGGAAGTTATCAGAGTCGAGCGCGACCCGAGCAAACCGCTCGCCGCGCTGTCAGTCGGCGAAAACCTGAAAAAATGGAAACTGACTGTGATGGCTGCCGCGCAGGAATGGGTTATTCGCCAGTGGCGGATTAATTACGAAGAAGAATGGATTAATTAAAAATTACGCATTTATAAAAATTTGGACGGCGGAGAAAATTTTAGTAAGATTTTCTCCGCTTTTAATTTTTCGATTTTGAAGAAATAGGACGCGGATAAACACAGATTTAAAAGATTTTCGCGGATTTTCTAAAAAGAATCTGCGGCAATTTGCTTTATCGGCACTCATCCGCGTCCTATTTTTAAAGCCTCTCGGCAAACGAAAAAATCTTTTACCGCATCTTTTTACCTGATGAGAAACTTTGCTTTTCTGGTTTTAATTTTAATTTCGCCGATTTTTGCATTAGCGCAAGGAGACGCACCGCAAAAACCTCTGACGCAAGCCGAATACGTCAAACTGCTTTACGCTCTGGACAAAAATCCGGCGATGCGCGACGAAGTTGTCGAAACGGTTCGCAAGCGCGGAATCGCGTTTCAGATTACGGACGGCTTGCGAAGTTTGACTTCCGTTAAAAGTCACGGCGACGCGGAACTGCGCCGGACATTGGAAGAATCGGCTCGCCGCCAATCAAACCCGACCGTTTATAATTTGCCGTCGGCAAAAGAAAGCGCGGAAGTTTTGAATAAAGCGCGCGAAGCGACTCTAGCGGCGGTTGACGAAATGCCGGATTTTGTCGTCAAACAGCAAATTCAGCGCGGCGCGAGTTACGCCGGAACGAATAATTTTAGAAATCTAGACCGCCTTGTTGTCGCCGTCAGCTACCGCGCCGAAGGCAGCGAGGAATATAAAATTTTGAGCGTCAACGGCGTTTTGCAGCCCGCGCCGACGGTCAAAAATACTTATGAAGATGTCGGCGGAACAAGCTCGACCGGCGAATTTGTGACGGTCCTGGCGACGATTTTCAAACCCGAAAGCGAAACGAAATTTGAACCGCTCGACACGGACGTAATTCGTGGTCGCCGCGCGATTGTTTATACTTTTGAAACCGCGAAAGACAAAGCCAAACAAATTATTTCGACTTCTGGAAGTCTTACCAATTCAACAATTACAGGCATCAAAGGCAAACTCTGGATTGACCGCGAAAATTTCCGTGTCTTGCGAATCGAATCACAGGCGACGGAAATTCCCGTAGATTTTCCCGTGACCGCCGCTTCGCGCGACATTGATTACGATTGGGTGACGATTGCCGACGAAAAATATCTGCTTCCTTCATATTCCGAAGTTCGTCTGACTTCCAGAGAAAACCGCGATTCGTTTGAAACGCGCAATCAGATTCGTTTCAAGGAATATCAGAAATATGGTTCGGAGGTTAAGGTTTTAGATGACGACGAAACTCCGATTCAGCCCGCGCCGGAAGAAAACAAAAAGCCTTGATTGAGAGGCTGTTTTTCAGTTCCGACCAACTTTAAGATATGAAAAAACGTTTCTTGACAATTCAAGCCGCGCTTGTTTTGATTTTAACGGCGGCGACATTCGCGCAGAAAATCGTGCCGCCGAAAATTAAAGGCGCAAACCGTGAGGCTGATTTGCTCGAACTCGTCAAACTCGACCCAACAATCAAACTCGATATTCGTTATGCGCGAAGCGATAATTTCGTCGGGCGACCAGTCTATTCGGAAGCGCGCGCTTTTCTCCAGCGTCCAGCCGCCGAAGCCGTCGTTCGCGTTCAGAAAAAATTGAAAAAACAAGGGTTGGGGTTGGTCATTTTCGACGGCTATCGACCTTGGACGATTACAAAACTTTTCTGGGAAGTAACGCCCGAAGAAAAGCGAAAGTTTGTCGCAAATCTGGCGACCGGCTCGCGCCACAATCGCGGGTGCGCGGTTGATTTGAGCATTTATGATTTGAAAACCGGACGCTTGATT
>JBPCRW010000055.1:0-18268 GCA_050996405.1 Pyrinomonadaceae bacterium
GTATCTTATCATTTATCGCCCGTCGCTTGTCACTTTTAAGATTTATGAACCCAGAAAGAATCAGAAATTTTTCCATCATCGCGCATATCGACCACGGCAAATCCACGCTTGCCGATAGAATTTTGCAATTAACCGGCGCGGTTTCCGAACGCGATATGGAAGACCAGCATTTAGACGATATGGATTTGGAACGCGAGCGCGGCATTACGATTAAAGCGCACGCCGTTCGTTTAGATTACAAAGCGAAAGACGGAAAAGATTACGTTTTGAATTTGATTGATACGCCCGGTCACGTCGATTTTTCTTACGAAGTTTCTCGTAGTTTATCGGCGTGCGAAGGCGCGCTGCTCGTCGTTGACGCTTCGCAGGGCGTTGAAGCGCAAACGCTGGCGAATACTTATCTCGCGCTCGAAAACGACCTCGAACTGATTCCCGTTCTCAACAAAATTGATTTGCCGAGTGCCGAACCCGAACGCATCAAAGAACAAATCGAAAATATTATCGGCTTGGATACGGCGCACGCCGTGCTTGCTTCGGCGAAAACCGGCGTTGGCATCGAAGATATTTTAGAGGAAATTATCAAACGTGTTCCCGCCCCGCTTGGCGACCCCGACAAGCCGCTTAAAGCTCTGATTTTCGACAGTTGGTATGATTCGTATCGCGGCGTAATTGTTTTATTTCGCATTATCGAAGGCACGATAAAAAAAGGCACGAAAATTAAATTTTTCAATACGGGACGCGAATATTTAGTCGAAACTTTAGGTGTCAATCGCCCGCGCCCGACTCCGATTGATACTTTGAGCGTCGGCGAAGTCGGATTTTTAACGGCTTCGATAAAAACCGTCGCGGACGTGCAAATCGGCGACACGATAACCGAAGCGGCGCGTCCGGTTGACAAACCTTTTCCGGGCTTTCAGGAAGTCAAACCGATGGTTTTCGCCGGGCTTTATCCGACCGACAACGCGCAATACGAAGAACTGCGCGACGCGATGGATAAATTAAGATTAAACGACGCTTCGTTTTTCTACGAGCCGGAATCTTCGACCGCGCTTGGCTTCGGTTTTCGCTGCGGATTTTTGGGGCTTCTGCATATGGAAATTATTCAGGAAAGATTAGAACGCGAATTTAATCTCGATTTGATTACGACCGCGCCCGGCGTTCGTTACCGCGTGACGACGACCGACGGCGCGGTTACGGAAGTTGACAGCCCATCGAAAATGCCCGATACGGGGCGCATCACGAAAATCGAAGAACCGTTTATCGAAGCGACGATTTTAACCAATGACACTTTTTTAGGCGGAATTCTGCCGCTGCTTGACGAGAAACGCGGCGTTCAGAAAAAGTTTGAATACGTCACCGACAACCGCGTAATGCTTGTTTATGAATTGCCTTTAAATGAAATCGTTTTGGATTTTTACGATCGTCTAAAATCGGTTTCCAAAGGCTACGCATCGCTCGATTATCATTTTTCCGATTACAAGGAAAGCGATTTGGTAAAACTCGATATTTTGGTTTCGGGCGAACAGGTTGACGCGCTCGCTTTGATTTTACATCGCGCCACTTCCGCCGCGAAAGGCAGAGCCGTGACCGCGAAAATGAAGGAACTCATTCCGCGCCAGCTTTTTGAAGTGGCGATTCAAGCCGCCATCGGCAACAAAGTTATTGCGCGGGAAACCGTCAAAGCGATGGGCAAAAACGTCATCGCCAAATGCTACGGCGGCGACATTTCGCGCAAACGAAAACTTTTGGAAAAACAAAAAGAAGGCAAAAAACGAATGAAAAAAGTCGGGCGCGTCGAAATTCCGCAGGAAGCATTTTTAGCAGTTTTGAAGGTTAATGAAAGTTAAAAATGGATTGGTCAAAGTTTGAACCGACGGATTTTGAATACGATTTTGAAACGGACGAATTATTCGCTCATCGCATTAATTTCAAAGAAGGAATTAATTTCAAAGAAGCAGTTGAATGTTTTTACAACGATTTTGAAATTCGTCGAAACAAATCTTTCAAAGACCGTTTTCAGTTAATCGGCGAAACTTTCGGAGGCAGGCGATTGAAAATAATTTTTCAATTGAAAACGAATCGCACTGTGCGGATAATTACAGGTTGGGACTTATGAATAAAAAACTTTCCGAAAAAGAAATTGACGCGCTTGTCATTACTCAAACTGACAACGAAGACGCTTGGGGAAAAACAATTTTCGTCAACCGAAAGAAAATGTTTTCTCTTGCGCCGCCGATAAGTGTTGATAAAAAAATTTTGAGCGGAACGCCGGTCTTTGTCGGAACGCGCGTTCCTGTTTCGGCTTTGCTTGATAATTTGGAAGTCGGCGTTTCGCTTGATGAGTTTCTCGAAAATTTTCCGACTGTCAAACGCGAGCAAGCCGTCCAAGTTTTAGAGTATTTCAAGCGGGCTTTGGATGAAATTAAAAAAGCTGCCTAAAAATCATCGTTGACGAACGCATTCCGCGTATTTTCAAAAGCATTTGTCCAAACGTTAAATTAAAATCGTGCGGGAAATGATTTGGGCGGACATGGAAAATGGTTAATTTGAAAATCAACGAAAGTTAAATTTTATTCGATTTCCAACTGCGTTCGCGCGTCCCAGAATTCTGGGAAAAATCTTTTGACCAGAGTTTTTTGTAAGTAACCGACTCCTTCCGAACCGCCCGTTCCCATTTTTCCGCCGACCGTGCGTTCGACCATTTTGATATGATGATAACGCCATTTTGAAACGAGTTCGTCGTGTTCGAGCAAGGCTTCTTCGAGTTCAAATTCTTCGGCGAATTTTTCGATTTCCTTGATAATTTTGACGGTTGACGCAACTCGCTGCTCGTAAGTTTCCATTAAAAATCCGCGTTCTTTGAGCAAATCGAAAAACGCATCATGCAGAGTTTCGCCACTGAATCGCGCGTTTAATCTTTCGACGGCAAACTCGTCGTCTTCAAAAAATTTCATTAAATTTTCATCCTTCAAGCCCGACACGAATTCGATTTCACGAAACTGCGTGGATTGAAAACCGCTCGCCGGTTTCAGTTCGTCGCGGAACAATAAAAAATCGTGCGGAGTCATCGTTTCCAAAACCTGAAACTGCGCGATGAGAATTTTTTCGATTTCGCAAATGCGCCGCAGATTTCGCGCGGCTCGCACCAAACGCCGCTCTTTAATATAAACGAGTGTCTCGTCGAGTTCGTGCAGAATTTGCTTGAACCACAGTTCAAAAGTTTGATGAATGATGATAAACAGCAATTCGTCGTGCTGCGCGGGCAAAGTCAATTGCGCCTGCAACTCAATCAGTTCGCGGATTTTGAGATATTTGTTATATGAAAGCGGTGCTTTGCCGCCGTAATTTTCCGGCATATTTTTGCTTTTCAGTTTATAAAATTATGATTTCGAGATTTGGTCAGCATTAAAATTTTCCCGTCAAATCAATAAATTTATCTTCAATCACAAAATATTTTCTGTCAATTTTACCGCAAAAAGCGAAAAACTTTAAAAACTCTCTTGACACGCAACCTGTTTTCAGCTAAATTTTGCGTCGTTCTGTAACAAAAACAACACATCAGAATTAAACAAAAATCTTGCAGTTTAAGATTTTCTTTTCGTAAGAAGAAAATGAGTCGTATTACATTTCCGCCGGTCTGCGCTTCAAAAGCTGAGTTTCAGCTTCAGTTTGCGCGCCGGCTTTTATTTTTGCCCGTCTGACGTTTTCGCTGACGCTCGCGCGGCAAGTTTTTCAACCGGACATTTTTTCAAATGTTCAAAATTTAAATTCACTGAAGTTTGTAGGAGGAATTAAGAGAATGTCAAAAGTTAAAGGTCAGGTCAAATGGTTTAATAACGCGAAGGGCTACGGTTTTATCGAGCAGCCCGGCGAGCAGGATATTTTCGTGCATTACAGCGCGATTCAGGGCGATGGTTATAAAACTCTCGTGCAGGGACAGGACGTTGAGTTTGAAGTCACCAACGGACCGAAAGGACCGCAGGCGGAAAACGTTTCGCGCGTCGGCTGAAGCGTCCGAATTAAATCAACTTGACCGCTTGAGGGATTTTTAGACAAAAGCCGGAAAGCGCACAAAATAAAAACGACTCATTAAAAGGTCGTTTTTTTATTTTTAAATAGGACGCGGATGAACACGGATAAAGCGAATTCGCGCAGATTTTTAAGATAATCCGCGTGGAATCTGCCTAATCCGCGTTCATCCGCGTCCTATTCTTTTTTCTAAAATGAGATTTCGCCGCGCGCTTTCAAATTTCTGCGCCACAATTCGCGCAAGGAAGTGTAGCGGGCGACGAGCGAGTTGAACTGGTAACGCTGGACATAAGTTAAATTTCTATCGTCGGCGATGCGTTTGACGGCGGCTTCGACGCGACCTCGCGCTTCGTGCGGGGCGCGTTTCAAACCGCCGACGAAAAAAATTCCATAATCGATTTTCAGTTTGCGAATGTCTTCTTCGAGCCGCGCAAGCTGCTGGTCAACGGTCACAATGTCTTCACGTCCAATATTTTTATTATTTGCGATTGCCATTCGATTTGCCCTTTGTTTAATTTTGCAAATAAAACTTTGCAATTAAATTAAACGACGAAAGACGCGCATTTTCCGCGTTTTCGGATTTTCCGGTTAGAATGAATTTATGAAAATCCTAGAAACGCCAAACTCCGCGCAAATTTTAAAACAAATTCCTTCCGTTGACGCTGTTCTGCAAACCGAGACCGCGCAAAAAATTCTTATTGAAACAGGCGCGAAACATTTAACGGTTTTGGCGCGCGGCGCGATTGATTATCTGCGGCGGGATTTACAGAAAAAAATTTCAAACGGCGAAAGTTTAGATTATTCACGCGAAGATTTACTGCGCGAAGCCGAAAAAAATTTGCGCGATTCGCGGCAAGACGAACGGCAAACGCGACTGCAAAAAGTTATCAACGCGACGGGCGTTATCGTTCATACCAATCTCGGACGCGCGCCTTTGTCGGAAAACGCGCGGCGGGCAGTTGCGGAATCGGCAGCGGGTTATTGCAATCTCGAATACGATTTATCAAACGGCAAGCGCGGGCGGCGCGGCGAGTTTGCCGAAAAACTTTTAGCGGAATTGACCGGCGCGGAAAGCGCGTTAATCGTCAACAACTGCGCGGCGGCGGCGTTTTTAGTTCTAACGGTTTTCGCACGCGGCGGCGAAGCTGTAATTTCGCGCGGCGAACTGGTCGAAATCGGCGGCGATTTTCGCGTTCCCGACGTTTTGGAACAATCCGGCGCGACTTTAAAAGAAGTCGGCACGACCAACCGCACGCGAATTTCCGATTATAAAAAAGCGATAAACGAAAATACAAAAATAATTGTGCGCGTTCACCCGTCAAATTATCGCATTGTCGGTTTTACAGCCGCGCCAAGTTTGACGGAACTCGCAGAACTCGCGCGCAGAAATAATTTAATTTTTTACGAAGATGCCGGTTCGGGCGCGATGTTTGATTTGTCGAAATATGGTTTGACGGACGAACCCGTAATTTCCGATTCGATAAAAGCGGGCGCGGATGTCGTCACCTTCAGCGGCGATAAACTTTTGGGCGGGGCGCAGTCCGGTTTGATTGTGGGGCGAAATGAAGTTATCGAAAACTTAAGAAAACATCCGCTTTACCGTGCCTTGCGGGTTGATAAATTGATTTACGCCGTGCTCGAATCGACGCTCGAATCTTTTCGCCGTGAAACCGCTTTGCGGGAAATTCCGGTTCTCGAAATGCTTTCGCAAACCGAAGAAGAAATCGAAAAACGGACGCGAAATTTCGCGCGAAGATTAAATAAAACGCTCGGCGAAAATCCCGATTTGCAGATTGAAATCATCAACGGAAATTCAGTTGTCGGCGGCGGTTCCGCGCCGTTGGTTCAGCCTGCGACAACGCTCCTCGCGCTGAAACATAAAACGCTGTCAACGGAAATTTTGGAAGAAGCGTTGCGACATTCAAACCCGCCCGTGATTGCGCGAATTTTGGAAGATAAAGTTTTACTCGATTTGCGAACGATTTCTAAAACCGATGAAGCCACACTTTTGAAAGTTTTATCGTCAATTTAATTTTTTCTGTAAAATTCGATTCCCTCTTTTAATTCAACCGCGATTTTTCCCTGCGACGCGGCGTAATCGAGATGCGCGATGGTTTCGGAAATCGCTAAAAATCGCTGCGCGTCTTTTGTGATTGCCTGCGGGAAAAGTTTGTTTGCCGCCTCATATGCCGTCATTCCGTTTTTGTCTAAAAGACTCGAAATTTTCGTTTGCCGTTCGTCAATTTCACGAACGTAGCGATGAAAAATTTCTTCGTAATCGGTAATCGGTTCGCCGTGTCCGCCGTAAATCAAAGTCGGCGAAACCGTCCGAATTCGAGCCAGAGAAACGAGATATTCGGCTAACGAAGGAAACCGTTTCGCTGAATCAATCGGGTCGGGCGACAACACCGGATTCGGCGTGACGCGCTTTAAAACTGTATCTCCCGCAATTACCGTGCGGTTGGCTTCGCGGACAAGCGAACACGAACCGGGCGTGTGTCCGGGCGTGTGCAAAACTTTCAAAACGCCGCCGGAAAATTCTAGTTCCATCTCGTCTTTTAACTCCGAAAATTCTTCCGGCGCGAGCGCGTCGGTCAACGCGCGAAACGATTCGTAAAATGAACGCATCGCGTTCCAAACTTCGAGCGGAACTCCGGCACGCAGAATTAAATTTTTGTGTTCTTCGCGCGCCAGTCGTCCGAAAAGATGTCCGGTTTCCCATTTGTGAATGAAAATTTCCGCGTCTTTCGCTTCGCCCAAAATAGTTTTTGCCAAGCCGCAATGGTCTTCGTGCGCGTGCGTTAAAACGATGCGCCGGACATCAGAAAATTTTACGCCGTTTCGCGTCAGATTTTCGCGCAAGGTTTTAAGTGCTTCAGGCGTTTTCGGTCCCGTGTCAACCAGCGTCAAAGGTTCTTCTTTAACCAGATAAACATTGACATCGCCGATATAAAACGGTGTCGGAACGGCAATCGGAATTATTTTCATAGACTTGAGTTATAATAACTTTAACCGCAAAGGACGCAAAGGGCGCGAAGGAAAATGGAAAATCTCAAATCTCAAGTTTCAAATCTCAAATCTCAAATTCTTATCGTCGGCGCAGGACCTGCCGGAACGAGCGCGGCGATTCGGTTGGCGCGAAACGGTTTTCGGGTTTGTTTAATCGAGCGCGAAAAATTTCCGCGCGAAAAACTCTGCGGCGAATTTATTTCGCCCGAATGTTTCGCGCATTTTAGAGAATTAGGCGTTTTGGATAAAATGCTGGCGGCAGGCGGCGATTCGATTGCGAAAACCGTTTTTTACGCGCCGAACGGAAAATCGGTTGCTGTGCCGAGCCAATGGTTTAATCAATCGGAAAACGCGCTTGGTTTAAGCCGCGCTCGAATGGATTTTTTATTGCTGGAACGTGCCGCAAAACTCGGTGTCGAAGTTTTACAGGAAACTTCCGCCGTCGGTTTATTGTTTGAAAACGGAAAAATTTGCGGTATAAAAGCGCGGCAGAAAAACGGCGAAACTTTTGAAATCGCCGCCGATTTGACGATTGACGCGACGGGACGCGCAAATGTTTTGGCGAAATTTGCGGAGAAAGAAAAATTACGAATTACGAATTACGAATCACGAACTACAAATTACGAATTACGAATCACGAATTACGAATTACAAAATGCGAAAATCCGCACCTTGCATTCCGCATTCCGCAATCGCTTGGTCGGTTTCAAAGCTCATTTGAAAAACGCCGAAATCGAGCGCGGGCGATGCGAGATTTATTTTTTTCGCGGCGGCTACGGCGGCTTGAATCTGGTCGAAAACGATTTGAGCAATCATTGTTTTCTGATTCGCGCCGATGTCGTGCGCGAATTTGGCGGCGACGCGGAACGAATTGTTCGCAGTGTGATTTTTCAGAATAAGCGCGCCGCCGAAACGCTTCGACACGCCGCGCCGGTTTATGATTGGCTGGCGGTTGCGATTGACAGTTTCGGCTTGAAAGGCCTGAATCCCGCGTCCGGTGTTTTGGCAATCGGCGACGCGGGCGCGTTTATTGACCCGTTCACGGGCAGCGGAATGCTGATGGCTCTGGAATCGGGCGAGATTCTGGCGCGGGCAATTATGGAAAGTTCTTCCGCCGAACAAATCGCGGACGTTTATAAAAATCTGCACGCCCAAAAATTTCAAAAGCGTCTGCGAATTTGCTCCGTAATGCGCCGCGCCGCGTTTGTTCCCAATCTATCGACTTTTTTGATTTCCGCTTTAAGCACCGGCATTTTTCCTTTAAAATCTTTGGCGCGAGCGACCCGACCGCAGTTTTCAATTTCAGAAAAATAACAAAAGATAAAAATTGCTTATAAAAAGATAAATTCCCGCTTGCCTTAAAATGATTTTTAAGTTAAAAACTTGTCTGTCATCAATTCTTAAGAAACAATCCGTTAATAAAATCTTGGATTTTTTAGCCAATTAGCCGAAAAACTTTTGTCATCGAAAAGCCTTGATTGAAAAACCTGTTTTTTCCTCACGAAAATGACTTTCTCACGAATTGCTGGCGGAGTTTTTTGAGAGTTTCGGAAATTATAAGGAGATTAGTAAATGAGAGCGCAAATTTTTACTATTGCCCGTCGTTTTTTTATTTTGGCGTTGGCGGCACTCGTTTTCGCCGGAGCTATTTTCGCGCAGGCGCAAGTCAGCACGGCGGATTTAGTCGGAACAATTCTTGACCAAACGGGTGCGGTCGTTGCAGGCGCGACCGTCACCGCGAAAAATTCGTCAACCGGCATTTCCCGCGCCGTCACTGCGAACGAAAGCGGCGAATTTCAAATTTTGGGCTTGCCGCCGGGCGACTACGAAATTACGGCGGAAGCCAGAACGTTTAAAACAACCGTTATTTCGCCCGTCAAATTAACCGTCGGACAGCGCGCCGAACTGCCGGTAAAACTTGAAATCGGCACGGAATCAGTCGTCGTTAATGTTGACGGCGGCAATGTCGAACTGGTTGAAACTAGTCGAACCGCCGTTTCCAACACGATTGACCAGCGGCGCATCGAAAATCTGCCGATTAACGAACGCAGCGCAACCGGATTCGCGCTAACGATTTCAACCGTCGGACGCGACAACGGTCGCCCGATTGGACCCGCGCCGACTTCCGGTTTGAACATCGGCGGACAGCGCGGACGCTCGACACAGGTCAATGTTGACGGCGCGGATTTTACGGATAATTCTGTCAACGCCGCCCGCACAACTGTTTCGCAGGAAGCCGTGCAGGAATATCAGGTGACGACAAATTCCTACGCGCCCGAATTCGGACGCGCGACCGGCGGCATAATCAACGTCGTCACAAAGCGCGGCACAAACCAAATTACCGGCAATGTGTTCGGCTTTATCCGCGACAAAAAATTTCAGGCTCGAAATTATTTCGCGCCGTATAAATCGGCTTTTACGCGCACGCAGTCGGGCGCAACCTTAGGCGGTCCGATTGTCAAAGACAAAACATTTTTCTTCGCCGCCTACGAACGCCGCCAGCGCAACGAAACCGGATTTTTTACCAGCGATGTGACGCAGGGTTTGACGGGTTCGGTGACGGTCGGCGCGCCGTTTTTGCCCTTCTCGCAGACTTTTAGTAATATCACGCCGCAGCAGGCGACTTATGCTCAAGGACTGCTGGGAAATCCGGCGACTGCGGGATTAGGAATCCAATATCTTTACTTAGCTTCGAGCGGCGGCAACACGGCTTTAAACGGCACGAATCCGCTTTTAAACGTCAGTGCTACTAATAATATCCCAATCGGAATGCCTGTCGGACAGAGATTTTTTCTGACGGGCGCGCCCGTTCCCGTTAATACGCAGAACTCCGCCGGACAATTTATCGCGTTTCGTCCGCTAACAACCTTACAGAGAGTTTTTCCCGTCACCGACCGGACAAATTATTTTTCGCTTCGCGGCGACCACAATTTTAATTCCAATAATCAGCTAACGGCGCGCTTCGGCTACAATCCAGGCACGATTACGGGCATTCAGGTTGAATCGCAAAATCAATCTCTGGGGCAAAACGATTTTTCGCGCACGGGAATTCAAACGCTCAAAGATTTGTCTTTTAACGCCAATCTTAATTCGATTTTGAGCGGGAGTTCGGCAAACGAATTTCGCTTCAGCTACGGCAGGCGCAACACTTCCTTTCGTTCGCAAAACGGCGATGCGGTCGCCTTCAATATCTCCGGCGCGGCGTTCATCGGGCGCGAGCTTTTCTCGCCGGTCGTCCGCACGGAAACCCGTTATCAATTCGCCGATAATTTCAATTACGTTTTGGGAAGTCATACTATAAAATTCGGCGGCGACATCAATTTTGTCAGAATCCCGAACGCCCGTTTTGAATTAAATTTTGCCGGACTTTTTAATTTCGGCGACTTTAACGCTTCGACTCTTTTATGTTCAAGCTCAACGGGCGCGGCGTTGGCGGCGTGCGCGGCGGCAACGGCAAACGCTCCGGCATTTACGTCCGTTCAATCCTACGGACTCGGAATTCCTTCAACTTATATTCAAGGTTTCGGCAACCCGAACAGCAGTATTAAAAATCGCCCGCTCGCATTTTTCGCGCAGGATTCGTGGAAGGCAACGCGCCGCTTAACGCTGAATTACGGCTTGCGCTACGATGTTGAATTAACCGATACAATCGCTCCGGTCGGCTTCCGCGACCCGCTGTCGGGCATCAATCTGGCGGCATCGGATATTCTGGCGGCGCAGGACGCGGTAAATGTTCAACAGGGTTTGCCGCGCGATAAAAATAATTTCGCGCCGCGATTCGGTTTTGCCTACGACGTTTTCGGCACGAGCAAAACTGTCGTGCGCGGAGCAATCGGATTGTTTTACGACCACCCGCTTTTAGCCGTCGCGTTTAACTCGGATATTGCGGACGCGGCGCAGCAGCAGCAGGCGGTTTTGCTTTTCAACAGCCCGTCGCCGACGGCGATTCTAAACGCTTCGCAGGTTTTTCAAGGAACGGTTTGCGGCGGCGCGACGCCAAATCCGATTTGCCCGCCCGGATTTACCACGCCGGGTTTGGCGAGTTCGGCGCAGTATCAATTCGGTCGCCAGCGTTTCAACGATCAGACATTTCCCGGATTCGGAACAATTCTGCCGTTCACGCTTCCAATTTCAAAAGATTTTCAATACGCTTCGGCGACGCAGGCTAATTTAGCGATTGAACATCAGTTGAGCAAAGATACGGCGTTATCGGTTTCGTATATTTTCGTCGGCGCGCATCATTTGCCGCACCCGACGGATTTGAATCCGCCGAACACGGCACTGCAAATTCAAAACTTTCAGCGTTTCGCCAATCGCCTGCCGTCGAGCGGCACGGAAGCCACGTTGAGCGGCATTTCGATTCCGTCAACAATTGCGCCCGGCTCGCCGTTCACAAATAATTACGGCGTAACCTGCGCGGTTGTCATTCCAGGAATGATTGCTCAATGTCCGAACGGTCGCGTTATCGTTCCGGCAATCGCCAATTTTTTCCGTCCGAATTCGCCGAATTATTTTCTGGCGCAGGCTCTGTCAAACGGCGCGGTGACGAAAGCCGTGCTGGATTCGCAACTTACGGGAACGCTTCGCACACCAGGTTTGATTTCGCCGTTCGGCTCGGTCGACGCGCAGGTGTCGGACGGCAATTCAAATTATAACGCGCTGAACGTCGAATTAAGACGACGATTTTCAAATAATTTTCAATTCTTAGCATCTTACACTTTGTCGAAATCCATTGACGATTCGAGCGATTTGCAGACTTTGCTGCTGCCGCAGGACGTGCGAAATTTCCGCGCCGAACGCTCGCTCTCGCTCTTTGACCAGCGTCATCGTTTCGTCTTCAGCGGAGTTTTAGCCGCGCCGGAAAATTGGCGCAGTTCGGAAGGCTTGACGAAAAGAGTTTTCGCGGATTTCGTGCTTGCGCCGATTATCGAGATTTCGTCGGGTCGCCCGTTTAACATCATCACCAATGTCGATTCAAACAACGACCAGTCGTCGCAAACAGACCGCCCGCGCGTTTTGTCGGACGGAACGCTCTGCGCGCCGAGCGCGGATGCCAGTTGCGGAAGTATTTTTGCAACCGATGCTAACGGAAATCTGGTTTTCGCCACCGGAAATCTCGTACGCAATCGCGGAATGACGCATTCTTACGCTTCGTTTGATTTGCGCGTGACGCGCATCGTTCGTTTCGGCGAACGCTTTCGTCTGGAACTGATTGCTGAAGGTTTCAACCTTTTCAATCGCTTTAACGAAGCGTCCGCCTCGCCGAATTACCGCGATGTAAATTCTTTCGCGCAACGCGCTAAAAACGGCAGTTATTTCAGCCGACCGACCGCCGCGTATGACCCGCGCCAGTTCCAGTTCGGCGCGCGGTTCAGCTTCTAAAAAGTTACCGGAGCAGAAGCCCACGCGTGAGCAAAGGCGGAATCGTTAAATGTGTTCCGCCTTTGCTCACGCGCGGGCTTCTGCCTTTAATTAAATTTCTGTGTTAAATTATTCAAAAAATTTTCGAGAGGAGTTTTCTTTATGTTTTTGCGAATGCGGCGGTGGAGTTTAGCAGTCTGGATTTTAGCGATATTCATTTTTTCGATTGGAATTTATTTTCTTCTTCCGGCAAAATCGCAAGCCGAATTGCCAGACGCTGGCGACAACGCGCTGCAAAACCGACGGGTCGCGCCTGCCGGAAAATTGATAATTGACGCTGGCACAAATGAACCTGCCGTAATGCCTTTGACGTTTAATTTCGCGCGCTCGCCCGATACTTCCGCCGCAGACGGCAAGGGCAGATTTTTAATCGCCGTCAACAGCGGTTACGGTCTGACTTTTAACTCGAAAAGCAAGCCGCAGCAGACGCTTTCGGTAATTGATTTAAATAAATCGCCCGTGCCGCAAGTCGTTCAAAACATTTATTTCCCGTCGCCGCAGAGTGCGAATTTCGGGCTGGTGTTCGACAAAAAAGCGCAAGCGGACGGCAAATTTAATTTGTATCTGGCGGGCGGCTACGAAAATAAAATCTGGATTTTAAGTTTCAATCCGAACTTGGATAAACCGCTCGCGCCCGCCAACGCGCCCGACCAGAAAATTGACGCGCCGTTTATAGATGTTTCTGCCTTTACAGAAAATGCTCCGTCACCAAACTATAACGACAACACCGCCGCCGTTTATCCGACTGGAATCGATTTGTCGCCCGACGGCAATTCGCTTTTCGTCGCCAACAATTTAGGCGATACGCTCGGCGTTGTTTCAGATTTGCGCGATTCGCGCCGCATCTCGCGTGTCAACTTACAGCGACCGAATTCGGCGCAGTTCGTTTATCCCTATGACGTGCAGATTCTTCCCGCGCGTGACGGAAAATCGGTTGATAAAATTTACGTTTCTCTGTGGGGCGACGATTCCGTTGCGGTCGTTGACGGAAAAACCTTGAAAGTGAAAACGCATATCACAGTCGAGCGACATCCGACGAAAATGCTTTTCAACCGCGATAAAGCCAGACTTTTCGTCGCCAATTCCGACGGCGACAGCGTTTCGATTATCGACACGAATACCGACGCGCTTTATCAATCCGAGCCGGAAATCAGTGTCAAACTCGCGGACGACGCGCCGAACGGAATGAGTCCGCAAGGACTTGCGTTGAGCGGCGACGAGAAAATTTTATATGTCGCCGACGCAAAAACAAATTCAGTAGCGGTCGTCAATCTCGACCCAAAAATCAATCAGGAAAAACGCTCGGAAGATAAATCGCGCAGCAAAGTTTCAGGTTTTATTCCGACCGGAAACTACGCTTCGGCGATTGCCTTTGCCAATAACCAACTTTTTATCGCCAACGGCAAAGGCACTGGAATGGAAAATTCTTCGTTGAATGTGACGGAATCAGGACTTTATCCGAATATGCCGAACGCCGCGTTTCCCGCCAATCGTTCAAAGCGCGGCGAATACAGCGTGGCGATTGTTTCGGGAAACGTCAGCGTCGTTGATGCGCCAAACGAAAAACAGCTTTTCGCCTATACGCAGCAAGTCCTGCGCGACAACGATTTAATCGGCGCGGCAACGAAAAATATTTTTCCAAATGGACGTTCGCCGTTTAAGCACGTTATTTACATCATTCGTGAAAACCGTTCATACGACCAGGTTTTCGGCGATGTGGAAAAAGCGGGCGACGGCACGAAAGCCGACGGCGACGAAAGCGTCACAATTTTCGGCGCGGGCGAGTCAGCAAAATCGCCTGGCGGGTCGGCGCAGAACATCACGCCGAACGCGCACGCGCTTGTCTTGCGTTTCGGACTTTTGGATAGATTTTTTGTCAATGCCGAAGCCAGTCCTGACGGTCACAACTGGTCAACCGCCGCTTTTTCGAGCGATTATATTGACAAGGCTTTTCGCTGGAATTACGGCGGGCGCGGGCGCACTTACGATTTCGAGGGTTTCAATCGCCTGCCGTCTTTTAATCCGCCCGCCGGTCAGCCGCCCGTCGAGTTGCCGCCGGTTTTCAGTTTGCCCGCAACTGAAACCGACGTGGCGAATTTTCAGAAGAAATATGTGCCGTATTTAAACGGCAGCCGCGATGTCGGCGAACCGCAGACGCTTTATTTATGGGATGCGGCGAATCGCGCGGGACTAACGTATCGCAATTACGGCGAATTTATCGCCACGATTTCCGCCGAAGACGTGCGCGAAGTCAACACGCGGCGACCGAGAAAATATCCCGATTTGTCGCCGACACTGACTGCTTTTGCGACGAAAAAATCGCTCGAAAATCATTTCTCTCCGTCAGCGCGAAACTTCGATTTGCTCACGCCCGACGCGATGACCGTCGATTCATATCGCGCCGCCAAAGAGTCGAACGGACAGGAGGACGCGGCAATCAGTTATGAAAACGCGGACGCGAAATTTCGCGGCAGTTCTAGATTTGGCGAATGGCTCAAAGAATTTCGCGGCTATGTCAAAGACCGAAAAAACGGCAAGGGCGACCGGATGCCGAATCTTTCCATCGTTCGTTTTTCAAGCGACCACACGGCGGGCTTGAGCCGTAATCATCCGACTCCGCAGTTTTACGTCGCGGAAAATGATTACGCGGTCGGAAGACTTGTCGAAGAAGTTTCCAAAAGCGAATATTGGAAAGACACGGCGATTTTTATTGTCGAAGACGACGCGCAGGACGGCGCAGACCACGTTGACGCGCACCGTTCGCCCGCGCTTGTGATTTCGGCTTACAATCGGCGCGGCGCGCTTCTTCACGATTTTCACAGCACCGTTTCGCTGATTCGCACGATGGAATTATGTCTCGGCATCGCGCCGATGAATTTCTTGGACGCGCACGCCGCGCCGATTGATATTTTCACTGAAAAGCCTGATTTTTCGCCGTTTAAAGCCGAGCTTCCCGATGTCGCGCTCGATAATTTATTTCCGCCGCAAAAGCCTTCGCAGGCGATGCTGCGTTTTATGAAACTGACCGACGCGCAGGATTTATCGCATGCGGATATGGCGAATCCGCGCGAGCTAAACGAAATCATCTGGTTTTCCGTCAAAGGCGAGACCGCGACGATGCCGGAAATTTCGCGCCTGCCCGCATTCGACGTGATGACGGCAGGCATCAAACCAGACGACGATGACGAAAAAACGGAAGCGGACGATGACGAGTAAAATGCAAAAATTAAAATGCAAAATTAAAATCCATTTCTCTATTTTGCGCTTTGCATTTTACTCGTCGGATAATTTTCTATGAACGATTTAACGGAACAAATTAAACGAAAAGCGTTTGAAATCGGCTTTCATAAAATCGGCATTGCGCGCGCCGCGCCGCTCAAAGCCGAAGGCGCGCATCTTGCGGAATGGCTCGGAAAAGATTTTCAAGGCGAGATGAAATGGCTGGAGCGCGAGCCGGAAAAACGCGCCGATCCGCGCTTGATTTTCGCGGAAGCCGAATCCGTCGTCGTCGTCGCTTTAAATTATTTCACGCCGCACGAACACATCGAAGATGAAACAACCGGAAAAATTTCGCGTTATGCCTGGGGCGACGATTATCACGACGTTTTGAAAGAGAAGCTCGGCGAACTTTTGGCTTTTATCAAAACTTTGGACGAGCGCGCCGCCGGAAAAATCTGCGTTGACACCGCGCCCGTAATGGATAAAGCGTGGGCGGTTCGCGCAGGTCTCGGCTGGCTCGGCAAACACTCGAATTTGATTACAAAAGAATACGGCTCGTGGGTTTTCCTGGGCGAAATTCTGCTTAATTTAAAACTCGAATACGACGCGGAAATCGAGCCTGACCATTGCGGAAACTGCACGGCTTGTCTTGACGCTTGTCCGACAAAAGCTATTCGCGCGCCGTATTTGGTTGACTCGCGCCGCTGTTTGTCTTACGCTACTATCGAATTGCGTTCCCCCGAACTCCCGAATGAAATTTCAGAAAATTTGAACGGCTGGTTTTACGGTTGCGACATCTGCCAAGACGTTTGCCCCTGGAATCGTTTTGAAAAACCGAGCGACGAAAAAAGATTCGAGCCGCGCGAGCGGGAAACTTCGATTGATTTGAAAAAGGTTTCAGATTTTTCTCCCGACGCTTACGCAATTCGTTTCCGTCGCAGCGCAATTAAACGGGCAAAACTCGCGGGACTTCAGCGCAATGCGCGGGCGTTGCTGAAAAATTCAGAAAAAAGAAAAGGCTAGTTTAAGATTTAATTTTTTCGGAGAAAGAAATGTTTAAAAATTTGCGTCAAAGTATTTTAGTTTTAGTTGTCGTCACAAGTTTTTTGGCTTTCGGTTTTGCCGTCAGCGCAGAAAGCAACGCGCAAACCTCGAAAAAGTCTGCCAAGTCGTCGCCAACGCCGAAGAAAAACGCGAAAGCCACGCCAACGCCAGGTAAAAAAACGCAAGCTAAATCCGCGCCGACACCAAAGAAATCCGCAACGTCGGCAAAATCGAAATCCGCCGATAAGAAAACTTTGACGACGAAAGCAGATTCAAAAAGCACACGCGCGAAGAAGAAAACCCGAACGGAAACGGCGCGAAACTCTAAGGATGCGAAATCGACGGCGAAAAATTCGTCGTCTTCAAAATCGAAAGGGAAGGTTGAAGCCGAAACCGGTTCAAAAATAAAAAATTCCAAGTCCGCTTCAAAAACGCGAAATTCAAAATCTGCGGCAACCGCCAAAAATTCTTCGGCTAAAAAAGCCGGAACGAGTCGAAGGACTGAAACGAAACTGACTGCAAAATCTGAAACAAAATCTGCCGTGAAATCGAAACCGAAAACGGAGGAAACGGCGACCATTCCAGACGCGCCGCAGTTTATCGTCACCGATGTTTCGGCACAAATCCGCACGCAGGCAAAAGCGAACGCGCCGGAATTGAGCAAGGTAAAACTCGGCACGGTGCTGAACGTTTCGCAGAAAAGCGCGTCGTGGTATAAAGTCCAATTTTCAAACGGGGCGAAAACTTCCGTCGGCTGGATTCCGGCAAGTTCCGTCGGCAGTCTCGACGCGGCAAATAAGCCGCAAATTTACAGCCAGGTTGCAAACCGTTACTACAAGCCGGATATGGATTTTGCGACTTCGTCCGCGCTTTACGAATTTCTAACGCGCAGCAAACCGGAATTTGAAACGTCCGATTCAGCCGCCGATTTAGAATTAAAACGACTGCTCGCGCTTCGCGCCGCGCTCAAAACAATTCCGGCAAGCGCGAAAACTGACGCGCCCTATAAAGATTTTCTCAAAGCGCACGATAAGGAAATTGTTTATAGCGAGCCGTCGGGCGAATATTTGGTCGCGTCAAATCTTTTCTGGGGTTGGCAGAAAAAAGAGAAAGCCGCGCCGCTTGCCGACCAAATCGCTTGGGAAGGCGAGCAGAATCCTCTGCCGGGCGAATGCGAAGGTTATGTTAATTGCCATCTTTTCTACGCGCGAATGACGAGCGGCGAATATCTTAATCTGCATCCGACCGGCAAGCACAATCTTGAAGCATTGACGAATCTGACCAATCTTTTGCAGCCGATTGTCGCCGATTTGGACGCGAAACAAATTTATAACGGTCCGACCGATGTCACAGACCGCGCCGAGTTTAATAATCTAATCGCCGAACTGCGGACAATCGTTTCGCGCCTGCCGCTGACCAAAAAGGAAAAAACTTTGCAGCAGCTAAAAAAGGTTGCGGAAGGTTTCAGATAAACCGGACAAAATCAAAATCAAACGGGCGCGGGAGATTTATTTTTCGCGCCTGTTTTGTTTTACGCATCCTAAAA
>JBPCRW010000092.1:0-14877 GCA_050996405.1 Pyrinomonadaceae bacterium
TGAGTGGTGAGTGGAAGGCATTAAACTTACCACTCACCATTCACCACTCACCACTAATCAAGCGTTTCCGTAATTCCGCAGCGCGGACACATCAAAACTCTCTGCGCCGCATCCGTCCATTTTGCCAGTGCCGCGCTGGAAAAAACGGGGCGTTTGCTTTCGGCTTCGCCTTCACGCATCAGGCGCGAATGATTCGACGAATCTTTTTCATCCGCTTTTAATTCGCGCTCGCAATGTTTGCAAATCCAGCCGAAACCGTCGTTGTAAAAATCATTTAATTCAATCCGCTTCATTTGAAAAAACAGCTTAACACAAAGAGGCGCGGACGGAAAAAATTCCAATCCGCGCCTGCCGTTTTTAATTTTCAAATTATTCGGATACTCTTCCGCCCGAACGATTCTGCTGCGATGACGAAGTGGTCAATTTAACCGGAATCGTCAATTTTTGATTGTCGCGGAAAACTTCGACCTGAACCGTATCGCCAATCTGATGTTTGTCGAGAAAACGATAAAGGTCGTCCAAATTTTCAATCTGTTCGCCGTCAACCGCCGTAATGATGTCGCCCAACACAATATCGCCCGAAGCATCACGCGATAATCCGCGCAGTCCCGCCCGCGCCGCCGCGCCGTTCGGTAAAACGCTGCGAATCAGCAAACCGCTTTCAATCGGAAGTTTTAAACCGTTATCGCTTAATTGCTTGACGCTGTATGGAGTTCCAATGCCGAGCGTCGGACGACGCACTTCGCCGAATTGAATAAGCTGCGGAATAACTCTTTTGGCAATGTTGACCGGAATCGCAAAACCTACGCCGACCGAACCGCCCGCCGGTGCGAGAATCTGCGAATTTATCCCAATCATTTTGCCGTATTTATCCAGCAGCGGTCCGCCGGAATTTCCCGGATTGATTGAAGCGTCGGTTTGAATCGCGCCTTCGATGACGCGATCGTTTCGCGCTCTGATTGGTCGCTGCAAACCGGAAATAATTCCGGTCGTCAAAGTTCTGTCCAAACCGAACGGATTGCCGATTGCCAGAACTTTCTGCCCGACCGAAAGCCTGTCCGAATCGCCTAGCGGAACGACCGTCAAGCCGCCCGCCGGCGGTTCAACTTTAATAACGGCTAAATCCGTGTCCGGGTCGCGCCCGACGACCGTCGCCGGATAAGTTTTTTCGCCGCCGAAACTGACCGTTAATTTCTGCGCTCCTTCGACGACGTGATTATTTGTCAAAATGTGTCCCTGCGTGTCAATTACCGAACCCGAACCCGTTCCTTTTCCTTCTTCGACATCGCCGAAAGGATCCTGCTGATACGAAGTCGTGCTGATAAACGCCACGCCCGGCGACAGCGATTTATAAACTTCGATGCTGTTCTGCTCGTCGCTGACTGCCGAAGGGTCGGAAATATTTTTTGGCGCGTCTTCTGCCAGAGCGACGTTTGCGGAATTGCGCGCCTGAAAAATTCCGCCGAAATTACTTAAACCGATAACAATGCCGACCGCCATCAATGCCGAAGCAAAGGCGACCAACAAAATCTGCCGTGCCGATAACCTGTAGATTGCTTTTTGCGACATAATTTTTTTACTTCCCGTTTTCAAAATAATTTGATTCTTAAGATGCGAAACCTGTAAATTCGCGTTGTGTCTGAAAATACGACAAAAAAGAAAATCGGTTTCAAAAAGTATTGAAACCGATTTCCGCAAAGCCGCGAGGAAAGTTTTGACGACCGCAAATCAGCAAAATAAATTCTGTGACCACGCGCTGAATTCGCCGACGAAATTTTCGGAAATGTAACCGAACGCGGAAAGCCCCGTAAAAAAATGAATGCCCATCAAACCGAGATAAATCGCTAAAACAATCGTTAGACCATACTGCGCGATTTTCAGATTTCCCCAGCGCGAAAGCACGATTGCCGCAACCGCTCCAATCATTACTTTAACAGCCAGAAAAGGCGCGTTTCCCATATCGAGCAATCCTGCCATCAATTGATTGCTTTCGGTCGCAAAACCGTGCCGCACCCAGTAAATCGTCAGCAATGCGTCAAGCAAATTTAAGGTGAAAAGCAAAATTGTCCGGCGCGATATTGGCATAAACTGTGAAACCTCTTGCAAAAACTTGTTAAACTTCTCTCTTTAAGCGGCTTACCCCAAATCTTCGCAAGATTTGGGGTAAGCCGAATTCAGACTGGCTGAAATAAATTTGTTGCTAGAATATACTCTCAATAACCGTCGGTTTCAAAAAATATTTACAAAATATAAAGATTTCGTTTCCGGTTCGACTAGTGTTACTTTTAATAGTGAAAACATTAGGCTTTTCAACGGCAATTCAGTTTTTGGACAACCGTTCGATTTGAAAAAACGTCCTAGAGCGCGTTGATATTCGTTTTTTGAAGTTTTATCAAACGCAAAAAATTTACGAGGTGGATGATGAAAAATTTATATAAATTCAAGATTTTTGTCGCGGTTTTAGCTTTATTGACAATGCTCGGCGCGATTAACGCATCGGCGCAGACGCGCAAAAGAAGACCTATTATCAGAAAATCGACGGTCGTTAGAAGAACAACCGCCAGACCGACCGTTCGTTATTATACGATTGCCAGCGGACAGATTTTGCGGGCGCGGATAAACAGCACGCTGACTTCAAAAACGGCGCGAGTCGGCGACACCTTTACGGCGGATGTCACCGAGCCGGTTTATTCCAGCACGGGCGTGATGGTCATTCCGACGGGAAGCGTTTTAACGGGTCGTGTAAATTCAGTTCAGCCCGCGCAGAAAAGCGGCAAACCCGGCACGATTGATGTCAGTTTCGTCAGCTTGAAAACTCCGAACGGCACACGCCGCGCCATCAACGGGACTTTAACCGATTTGGACGCGAAGAACGCGAAAAGCGATTCGGAAGGCACAACTTCCGGCGGTAAAATGAACAATCGCAAACTTATCTTTATAGGCGGCGGCGGCGCGGGCGGCGCAATTTTAGGCGCGGCAATCGGCGGCGGCAAGGGCGCGTTAATCGGCGGGCTGCTCGGCGCGGGCGGCGGATTTTTAGGCGACAGATTAACCAAAGGCGCGGATGCCGAAGTTAAATCCAGCACGGAATTCAGCGTTTATCTGAACCAAGCGGTTTCACTGCCGAAGTTTGCCGAAATCGAATAATTGTTTTTGAAGCGGAAAATTAAAGCCGGACGGATTTTAATAACCCGTCCGGCTTTTTGATTTAATCGTTTTTTGTTAAAAACTTAAAATTTCCGCTTTGTGAACTATTATTATCTTGAAGACAAAATGTTACCCAAATCTATCAAAGTTTTTTCGTCGAGAAAATCTATATTGTCCAGCGTGAGAAACATCAGAATGGTTATTTTATCCATCTTGACAAGTTTTTCAATCTCCTGACTTGAGAAAAAACACGCTTCGTTTTCAGACGTTCTTTTTAGAACTTTATAAACGTCGTCAATTTGCAGTATCTGTTTAATCTTATCTACTAAGAAATGCCTGCGGGATGAAACAAATTTAAACCCGCAATACGCACACTTCCTGGAGCCGGGCGGATTACCCCGCAAACATCGGTAGCATTGTTTAACGCGCTTATGAGTGTGTTCCTGCAAATAAAACCTTCGTTAAATTATCAGAATTTAGTCTTAATTTTTACACTCTCAATACATTCGAAAATCCTTAAATTTTTTAACCACTAAATCGTATTGTCAATTTCTACTTGTTACCCGCGCCGATTTCTTCTAATCGCTTTGTGACTTTCTCAATCAGCCAATTCGGTGTCGAAGCGCCCGCCGTCAAACCGACTTTTTCAACTCCCTTTAAATCTTCCGCGTTAATTTCATCCGACGTTTCAATCAGAAAACTTTTCGCGCATTGTTCTTCACAAACCGCCAACAATTTGCGGCTGTTTGACGAATGACGACCGCCGATGATGTAAAACGCATCGACTTCGCCAGCCAAAGCCCGCGCCGCATCCTGGCGGTCGCGCGTCGCCGAGCAAATCGTGTTGACAATCTGCGTTTCGCCGATTGCGCGTTCTTTGACGGCTTCCGCCGCATCCAAAAAACCCTGCAATTTTATTGTCGTTTGCGAAACCACCAGCGGACTTTTCAGCATCGGCAGATTTTTGACTTCTTCGGCATCGCGGACAACAAAAGTGTGTTCGGGCGCATAGCCGACAACGCCAATCATTTCTGGATGGTCGGGATTTCCGACGACGACGACATGACGATTCTGCGCGGCGGCGCGTGACGCGAGTTTCTGCACTTTTGTAACAAACGGGCAGGTCGCGTCAACCACTTTTGCCGCTTTCGCTTCTAACTCGCGCTGCACTTCGGGCGTTACGCCGTGCGCCCGGATAACGGCGGTTTCATTGCGTTTAATTTGCACCGGCTCGGAAATCGTGTTCACGCCTTTTGATTGCAGCCGTTCCATTTCCTGCGTGTTATGAATCAAGGGACCGAGCGCGCGAACCGTGTCGCCCTCGCCCAACGCTTCTTCAACCATTTCGACGGCGCGTTCGACACCGAAACAAAATCCGTATTCATCCGCCAGTAAAACTTTCATATTTTTATCGGCTCAATCAGCCGTCTTTATTCTAACAAACGAAATTTCAGATGCGAAGTTTCGCTAAACTTTTGTGACGGGAAATTAATTTCAGCGAATCGGCTCGCGCAAAATTATTTCCGATGTTTGACGCGCGACTTCGGCGGCTTTCGGGTTTGATATTTTCAAGTTGGCGATTTGTAATAACGCCTCGCCGGTTCTCGATAATAAACGAACTAAATCGCCTTCTTCGGCTTTCGTGCGCGTAACGAGGTCGTTCCAACTCATTCCGTTTGCCCATCTTTCGGCGGCGGCGGCGGCGGAAAAATTCATCTCCGGCGCGGGTTCAACGCCGAATTTCCACTCAATATCTGAAACTTCAAAAACGATTTCTTCAAATTCGGTGAGCGTGTCCAGAACTTTGTCGGACAAATAAAGCTCGCCGTAATTGCGGTCAGAATCCGCCGCCAGAGCCGCCATCAGCGCGGCGACGTGACGCGGTTCGAGCTTTTCAAAAATTCCATGACGCAACGCTTCGCCAATTAAAAGCGGGCGGTCAACGCGCACGTCCGCCAGCCATTTCCCGCTTTCCGTCACCTTTTGCGCGTTGAAGTCGAGATAGCCGAAATGATTTAAAATTTTGGCGCGTCGTTCAAACGGCAGCCAGACTTCCGCCCGCAGAATTTCAATATCGCGCCGCGTTTTTTCGATAAATTCCGCGTCGTTCATCATACTCCAAAAAAATCTCTGCGCGTTTTGGTTGTCGCCGGAATCTTCCGGCAGAAATTCTTTTAAGGCGGCATCAATAATCTGCATTGCCGCGTCATTTTCTTTTGATTTTTCCGAAAGGAGCGGTTCGTCAAGCGCAAGATTTTTACCTTCGGAAGTTTCGGCAAACGCGGTTTCAATCGCATTATCGGCAAGCGGATATTTTTTCGCGTAAATGCGATTGACGTGCGAGAGCGCGAATGCCGTTCCGCTGCCGTCCGTCTTTAACGCCGAAATTTTTTCGCCGTGAACGCTCAAAACCAGAAAAAATTTTCTGCCGCTGCGCCCGCGTGAAACGATTCTGCCCGCCTGCACATTTTCGGTCAGCCAATTATGCCGCGTCTCAATACGGGTGACGGCGGGATTTTCCCGCAAGCGATTTTTCGCGCTGTTTAATCTTTCAAATCCGCGTAAATCTTTGACTGTTAAATTTTTGATTCCGCTCGATTCAATTTGTTCCCGCAAATAATCGGTTCGTTCATCAAGTTTTTTTTCAAGCCGCAGAATCTGATGCGCCGTCTCCCGGAACGCGAAACTTTTTTCGGCAATTTCGCGCACCTGTTCAAAACTTTTGTAAGCGTCCAGTAAATTTAAAAGCGAAGAATAAGTCGCGCGAAACTGGCTCTGCAAAGCGTCGGGCGGCGACTGCAAAAGTTTGGCGATGCGCGGCGGATTTTGAAAATTTGACGGCGCAAGCACGATAAAACCTACATTATCCTTTCCGCGTCGTCCGGCGCGCCCCGTCATTTGCTGCAATTCCGAAGCCTGAAGCGGTCGCCAGCCGTCGTTGCCGCGCGTGTCCGCAAAACTTAAAACGACGGTTCGCGCCGGAAAATCAACGCCCGCCGCCACCGTCGAAGTCGCAAAAATCGCGTCCAAAAGTCCGGCGGACATCATCTTTTCAACCAGCAGTTTCCAAGCCGGAATGTGTCCGGCGTGATGCGCCGCAACGCCTGCGCGAATCAAGATACTTTTATGCTTATGCGATTTTATTTCGGGATGCGCCGCGACGTAAGCGTTGAAAATTTCCCTCCTTTTTTCGGCGCGTTCATTCGTATTTTGCGGAGTTTTTAACGCGGCTTCCTGCGCCGATTCGTCGCATCGGCGGCGCGTCGGCAAAAATATAATCGCGGGCAAAAGATTATAGCCTCTTAAAGAAGCGAGAAGTTGCGGCGGTGGAATTTCGGGAAGTTTGAATCTCATTTTTATAATGGGACGCGGATAAACGCTGATTCGGCAGATTGGCGCGGATTTGTAAAACTGATTTTCTGAAATCCGCGAAAATCAAATAAATCCGTGTTCATCCGCGTCCTATTTTCACAAATTTAATAATGCCTTCGATGGTCAAAACGATTTTCTTCCTGTCCGAAGCGTTCGAGTTCGCGGTTGAAATTTCCGCTCTGGTCAAACAGCGGAAAAAGACGCAAATCGGGCGCGAGAAAAGCGGCGCGAAGCGGGACGGGGCGCGTTCCGGCGCGGTTAATAATTTTCATGCTCCCGCCGCGAACTTCTTCAATCCAGAGCGCGAATTCTTCGGCGTTTCCAATCGTCGCCGACAGCAGAAGAAGACGAATGCGCGGCGGCGATAAAATTATCGCTTCTTCCCAGACGTGACCTCTATCTTCATCCGCGAGATAATGCGCCTCGTCTAAAATCACCAAATCGGTTTGCACCTGCTCGCCGCTGCGAAGCGCGTCAAATAGCTGATTGCGATAGATTTCCGTCGTTCCGACAATCAGCGGCGCGTCCCAATTTTCCTTGCGGTCGCCGGTTAAAATCCCTACATTTTCAAAGCCGAACTCCTGTCCGAATTCCTGATATTTCGAGTTTGTCAGAGCCTTTAAAGGCGTTGTATACCAGGCGCGTTTTCCGCTTTCCAAAAGTCTTCTGATTTCTTCGCGCGCAATCCAGGTTTTTCCGCTGCCCGTCGGCGCGGTGACTAAAACGTCCCGCGTTTCAATGGCTTCGAGTGCCTGAATTTGAAAATCGTCCGCGACAAACGGTTTCACTTCCGGCGTTCCAATTCCGCTTAAAAGTTTATCGGTCGCGCGTTTTTGTGATTCATTTAAAACTGGCGAATCAAAATTTGCGGAACTTTCCGGCGCAAAATCGCGTTTGAAATTACGTTCTCTGTGATGGCGAACGTCCGTCCGCGCTTTATCGCGGCTGTTTTTTGATTTCCGGTGCGGCTTGTCGTTTCTTCGGCGCGGCATTGGGTTAATTGTAAATGGTAAATGGTTAATTGTTAATCAAAGATTTCGGAAAAACATTCAACAATCAATCATTAACAAATATACTTTGAAATGGTAAAATACAAATTTGTTTCGCCAACGTTTTATTCGGCGCGCGCGTCTAAACGGGTTACGGCAAACGTTTCATAAAGGCTTTATGATAGATAATAAAGAATTATTTGAAGATTACGAGATAACCGGCTGGCAGATTTCGCCGAAAACCTACAAGTTTTTAGCGATTGCCGCCGCTCTGAATTTGTTTGCGATTTTCATTGTCGGTCAATTTAATCTGCTGCAAACAAAGGCTTGCGACAGCCCGTATATCGGAAAAGTCTGCGAAGTTCTGGACGTGGTTTCGCTCGGCTCGACGCTTGCCGGAACTGATACCGAATTTACAGACAAAAATTACGACCAGACCAAAATCGAAGAAGGCGACATTACATACATCGATGTCAGCGGGCAAGAACCGCCGCTCACTTATCCCGAAGGTTATTTCGCCGTTGCTAATCCGCCTGATGAAACGGCTTCGCTCTCGAACACGGATTTGAACGGATTTTCGATGAACAATTCAATTCCAAACAATTCGTCGCTCGATTTGAATACGCCGCAGGTTTTACCGACTCCGAATGATAAAGTTGCGAATCAGCCGCTGCCCGATTCGCCGTTTGATTTCGGTGACGAGGTGAAAACTCCGCCGGTAAAAAATCGCGTTCCGAATTATCCGCGTTATTCGGCGACGCGCCCGACGAAACGCCCGACGGTGAAAAATAATTTGCCGTCAAAACTTCCCGCGCTGTCCGGCGAAGAAACGGCTAATTCAAATTTGGGAAATAATTCGTCGAATACGACCGCCAACGCCAATACTGGAAACAATGCGAATTCAAATAATTCAAATCAAACGGCAGCGTCGGATGATGATAAAAATAAATTTAATTCCAAGCCGCTGAAAGATTTCGGCGACAAATACGGCGACAAAATCTTGAAAAAAGAAGTCGATATTAACGCGCCTTTTACGATTGAAGTTATCGCCAAATTGGACGAAAACGGAAAACTGACCAACGCGCAGATGAAATCTTCCGCCGACAGCGACCCGAAAATGACGGCAATTGCAAAGGAAGCGATTGCCGCGTTTAGCGACACGAATTTGCTGAAACCGTTGTATGATGTCGGCGGGCGCAACGTCAAAATCACCTTTTCGCAAAACAAAGATAATTTGCAGGCGATTATCGAAACTGAAACCAAATCGGAAAGCAACGCTAAAAGCATCCAAAGCCTGCTGAATCTTTTCATAAAAAATTCACCGGCTTTTATGCGCGAAGGTTCGGACGAAGCGAAACTGTTAAGTAAGGCGGAACTTAACACGCAGGGCAAAATTTTTATCATCAACTTTTTAATGTCGAACGAGGAAAAAAACGCAGTTAATCGAAAAGAGTTTAAAGAATCTAGCGGAAAAAAAAGCGCAGTCAAATAACGCGACGGCGAATAAAGATGTGAACGCGAAATGAGCAAATCGAAAAATTACAATCGAATAGTTTTTTTGACGACCTTGAGCGTTTATCTCGGCTTGGTGCTGGTCGGCGGAACTGCGCCGGTTTTGGCTCATTCGGCGACAACGAAAAGTTTCGATATTAAGAACGAAGTCGAGGTTAAGGATGATTTAGATAATAAGCCTGATGACTGTCAGGAAGAAGAACGAGTTGCAAAAGAGAAACTTGAATTTCTAAATAAAAGCGATAATGTTTTTGATGATTACATATACTCATTAAAAAGTATTCTCGCTTTAAGCAGAAAGTCTCCGTTCGACAATCTATCCTTTGAAATTGAAAATTTTGATTATGATAAATTCGATGTAAGGATAGTAAAACCTATTCTCTTTCCAAAAGGTTTTCGTAAACAAATAACATATAACGTTAAATCGATTTTAAAATCTCTTTACGTTGTAAACTATCCATATATTGTAAACTATCCAAATAATGATAGTGTAAATATAGATTTCGACTTCAGTAGTGGAAATCTGAAAACAACCTCATTCTTCCCTACAAGAAGTAATTCGGATGCTTTAAAATTTTCCTCTGCTTACAATGCGAGTTTGGAATTAGGACGTTGTAAATCAAAAAATCAGCCCGAATACATAATTTACGAAAACACCAAAGTTTCTTTGGAAAACAATCAGATTTTGATCGTCACACGTCTGCCCCGCGCCGGAATAGATTCACTATTAAAATAAAGACGCTCAATCAATGCGGCGAGAAAGGAAAGGAAATAAATCCTTTCTGGAAATTCGCCTAACCTTTTATAATTTTTAATTTTATGAGCTAATAGCAGATTGTTTTATTAGCTGAAACGTGAGGATTTTATGGCAGTCAATAGTGTAGTAGATAAATTTGTTAAACGGATTTTCGGCACGAGCAGCGGCGTTTTTTTGAAAAAAGTTGCGGCTGCGGTCGAAGAAATTAACGGCATCGAACCGTCTCTGCAGAAACTTTCGGACGACGAACTGCGTGCGAAAACGGTTGAATTTAAACAGAAATTAGCGAGCGCGCTCGGAGATATTGAAGATAAAAGTGAACGGCGAAAGCGCGAGCAGGAAGTTTTGGCGGAGATTCTGCCCGAAGCGTTTGCAGTCGTGCGCGAAGCCAGTGTGCGTGTGACGGGAATGCGTCATTTCGACGTGCAGCTAATCGGCGGCATCGCGCTGCATCAAGGCAAAATCGCGGAGATGCGGACGGGCGAAGGTAAAACTTTGGTTTCGACTTTGCCCGCGTATCTGAACGCTCTGACAGGGCGCGGCGTTCACATCGTCACGGTCAACGATTATCTGGCTTTGCGCGACTCGGAATGGATGGGCAAGATTCACCAATTTCTGGGTTTGACGGTCGGCTGCATTCAAAACGATATGGACGATTTCGAGCGCAAAGAGGCTTACGCCTGCGGCATCACCTACGGCACGAACAACGAATTCGGCTTCGATTATCTGCGCGACAATATGAAATTTGACCCCGAATCTCTCGTCCAGCGCGACCATTATTACGCGATTATTGACGAAGTTGATTCGATTTTAATTGACGAAGCCAGAACACCTCTGATTATCTCCGGCGCGTCCGACGATGCAACCGACAAATATTTTACGGCGAACGAAATTATTCCCAAATTTCAGCGCGGCGAAAAGAACGAGGAAACAAAAGTGACGACCGGCGACTATCTGCTGGACGAAAAAAATCATTCGGCGGTTTTGACCGAACAGGGCGTGACGAAAGCGGAAAAACTGCTCGGCGTTTCCAATTTGTATGATCCTGAAAATATGGATTTGCTGCACTGCGTCGAACAGGCTTTGAAGGCGCACACGCTTTACAAAAAAGACCATCAATACGTCGTGCAGGAAGGCGAAGTTATTATCGTTGACGATTTTACGGGTCGTTTAATGCAGGGTCGCCGCTGGTCGGATGGTTTGCATCAAGCCGTCGAAGCGAAAGAAGGCGTGAAAATCGAGCGCGAAAATCAAACGCTCGCCACCATCACTTTGCAGAATTATTTCCGAATGTATGAAAAACTTTCGGGGATGACGGGAACGGCGGAAACCGAGTCTGAAGAATTTGCGGAAACTTACGGACTTGACGTGGTGGTTATTCCGACCAATCGCCCGATGGTTCGCAAGGATAATTCAGACATTATCTATCGCACGCTGCCCGAAAAATGGGACGCGATTGTTGACGAAATCAAAGAACGTCACGCCAACGGTCAGCCGGTTCTGGTCGGAACGGTGTCGGTCGAAAACTCCGAACTGGTTGCCGAACGCTTGAAGAAAATCGGCATTCCGCACAACGTTTTGAACGCGAAATATCACGAGCGCGAAGCCGAAATTGTCGCTCAAGCCGGACGCAAGGGCGCGGTCACGATTGCGACAAATATGGCTGGACGCGGAACGGATATTCTGCTCGGCGGCAACCCGGAATTTCTGGCGAACGACTATTTGAAACGCAGGGAAATCAACCCTGACGAAGCCACGCCCGAACAGTTCGAGGAAGAATTGGAAAAGGCGAAACGGGTCGTCGCCGAAGAAGCCAAAGAAGTTATCGCGGCGGGCGGCTTGCAGATTCTCGCCACCGAACGCCACGAATCACGCCGCATTGACAATCAGCTTCGCGGACGCTCCGGTCGGCAGGGCGACCCGGGAGCGTCAAAATTCGTGCTTTCATTGGAAGACGATTTGATGCGGATTTTCGCGGGCGACAAAGTGCGTTCGATGATGGAATGGTTAGGGATGGAAAACGGCGTGGCGATTGAATCGAAAACCGTCTCGAAGCAAATCGAACGCGCTCAAAAAGCCGTCGAAGCACGTAACTTTGAAACGCGCAAGCACGTTTTGAAATACGACGATGTGATGAACAAACAGCGCGAAACGATTTACGGTCTGCGCCGTCAATTGATGGACGAACCCGAACACCGCGAATATCTTTTGGGCGAAAACGGCGTGGCGCGTGACCTGTTGGGCGATTTGACCGATATGTATTTGAATCCAAAGGCTAATCCGAGCGATTGGGATATTGATACTTATGCTGCCGAGATTCAGAGTATTTACGCAATTGACCCGGCGATTGATGCCGGAGTTGATTTCAAGATGATGAATCAGCAGCAAATCGAAGACGCGATTTGGGCGAAAGCGTCGGAGAAATATGCCGGAAAGGAAAAACTCGCGGGCGAAGAAGCACTTCGCGCTTATGAACGCTACATTATGCTCAACATTATCGACGGGCAGTGGAAAGACCATCTGCTGTCGATTGACCATTTGAAACAGGGCATCGGACTGGTCGGCTACGGTCAGAAAGACCCGCTCGTCGAGTATAAAAAACAAAGTTTCGATATGTTTCAGGAAATGCTCGACCGCATTGACACGCATACGTCGCGCTCGCTTTTCAACCTTGAAATCGTTTCCAAAGACGAACAGCGAGAACTCGAAGAAGTCGAACGCCTTGAACGTCAACGCGCCCGCAAACAAGCGGCTTCGATGAGCTACGCGGCGGCTTACGAAGGCGCGGCGATGGCTGGCGAAGAAGCCGCTAAATCAAAACCGTTTGAACGCGCGCAGCCGAAAGTCAAGCCGAACGAGCCGTGCTTTTGCGGCTCAGGCAAAAAGTATAAAAAATGTCACGGCGCGGGAATGTAATCGAAATAGAAATTTACTTCATACGGGTGAGACTTGTTCTCACCCATTTTTATTTGGTATTTATACTCTCTCTATTTGGCGATTACCGGCAACTGACTTGTTACTTTGCCGTTAGCATCGAGAAAAGATATGTTCGGTGTTCCGTCTGCTTTGACTTCCATCAAAATACGTTTCTTCCCGTTGGCATCCATCAAGGCGACGGAAGCCTTTCCGTCATCATCACGCCCAATCCAAACGCGCCGCCTCGTATCCGTTCCGGTCAAACTGTCCGTGACGCTCAATCCCGCGAACTTGTCCTCTTTGTCATCAACGCCTATTAGCTGCACAATTTGGTTAGCCCCGTATTTATCGAACGATAAACTTCCGCCCGAATCTACGATTTCGCCTTTTTCATTTTTGCGCCCGCCGAAAATCAAGCCGCCGTTTTCAGAGCCTTCGTCGTTGTAAAACAACATTCCTGCCTGCGGTCGTTCAAACTTTTCTTCGTTTCCTTTCACGATAATGCCGGGCAGCTTGGCGTGGTCGGAAATAACCATTCGCAGCGTTCCGTCCGGTTCGACAATGTTAATGCGATGCGCGTTGATTGTGTCGAATGTCGTCATTTTATTTCCGGTCGAGAAACCGGACAATACGGTAACGGCAAATACCAACGTCAATAAGCCGGAATAAATCGTCAGAAATCTTTGACTTGTAAATACTTTCATTTAATCTCCTTTACTCGAACAACCGCAAAGTATGTTAACAACTTTACTCTGCATTGTGATTAAAGCGACCAGACAAGCGGCAGAATCAGCATAATTAAAACGAAAAGAATGATAAAAAGCGGTAGTCCAATCTTGAAATAATCGCGGAAGTTATAGCCGCCGGGACCCATGACGAGAATGTTGACGGGATGGCTTAAAGGCGTGATGGAAGCCATCGAAGCCGCCAGCGCGATGCCCATTGTCAGCGAGCGCGGATTCGCGCCGACTGTTTGTGCAACCTGGATGGCAATGGGTCCGATGACCGCCGCGACCGCCGCGCCGCTCATCGCCTGCGTCAGCAAAGCCGTTAAAATAAACAATCCGGCAAGCAGAGCCAGAGTTCCAAACGCGCCGAAAATTGAAACAATTTCGCCAGCCATCAGCGCGGCGGCATTTGTTTTTATCAAGGCAATTCCGAGCGGCAAAATTCCAGCTACCAGAAAAACGCTTTTCCACGAGACGGAAGAATACGCCTGTTCCATCGTTAAAATTCCGGTCAGCATCATCGCCAGCGCGCCGCCGAGCATAATCACGCCCGTCAGGTTAGGAAAAATCACGGCGAACGCGAGCGTGGCTATGACAATCATCAACGCCGCGCGTCCTTTGTTCGGAACGGTGATTTCGCCTTCTTTCGGCAATAATAGAATCAAATCCGGGTCGTCGCGCAAAACCGGCAGATTTTTTCGCGCCCCCTGCAACAGCAGCGCGTCGCCTAACAGCAAAGGAATATCGGCAATATCCGTATAAATTTCTTCGTCGCCGCGCCACAGAGCCAGCACCGACATTCCGTATTTTTCGCGGAAATGCGACGAGCGCAGCGTCCGGTCAATCAGGCGCGAGCGCGGCGCGAGCATCGCTTCGACGACTTCGATATTGCGCGATTCGAGGTCTTCTTCGTGCCAATCTTTGGTCGGCAGGAATTCCATAAAAGGTTCGACATCGCGCCTGCGAAAATTTTCCTCGTCGCCTTCCAGAATCAGAATGTCGTTGCGGCGGATAACCGTGTCGGGCGCGATGGCAAACAAACGCTTGCCGCCGCGTTCGACGGCGACGACGCTCACGCCGAAATCTTCGCGCAAGGTGCATTCGGCGAGCGTTTTGTCGTTCAGAAAAGAATTTTCCGGCACGCGCGCGCGAAAAAGATTTTTGCCGAGATGATAGGTCGTTATTAAATCGTCTGACTGCTGCGTAATCGGCGCGGTAGTTCGCTCAATCATCGATTCGCCGGGCAAAAGTTTTCTGCCGACGAGCGCGACGTAGGCAATGCCGACAATGATAATTGGAATGCCGACCGGCGCGAAATCCACCAGGCTGAAGCCTTCGATGTTGTTGTCGCTAAGCAAGGAGCTTAAAACAATATTCGAGGTCGTTAAAAGCGTCGCCGTGCCGCCCAAAACCGTGCTGAAGGCAAGCGGTATCATCAGTTTCGATGGGCTGACTC
>JBPCRW010000110.1:0-7499 GCA_050996405.1 Pyrinomonadaceae bacterium
GTAAAGCAGAAATGCGACCGCTAACTTGCGTCGTAACATTTTATATTCTCCTAGAAAAGATAATTTTGAATTTATTTGGATAAAGTCTAGTCGGATAGACGCAAAATTTTACGGAAAGGTTTCAATCGCCGGAACAAGTTTGAGATTTATAAATTCAGCCGTCAAATTTTGGGAACGGGAAGCGGATAAAAGCGCGTCCGTTTTGGAATAATAATTGCACTATTGATTTTGCAATAGGAAATAACGTATGGAAACTAAACAAGCCGCCGGCAAAGCAGATACGTTTGAATCGGAAATCGAACTTGACCAGGAAACAACGGTTATTCCGGTTATCGAAGAAGAAGCGTTTCTCGATAAACGAGTGGTCGAAACGGGAAAAGTTCGTATCTCCAAACGAGTCAGCGAACACGAAGAATTGATTGACGTGCCGCTCTTTCGTGAAGATGTAGTCGTCGAACGAGTGCCGCGTGATAAATATGTTGACGCGGCACCGGCAGTGCGACAGGAAGGCGATGTGATGATTTTTTCAATCGTTCGAGAGGAACTCGTGATACAGAAGCGGCTGGTTTTGGTTGAAGAATTACGGGTGAGAAAACAAATTGTCGAAACCCATCAACCGCAAAGCGTAACTTTACGCAAAGAAGAAGTTGATGTAATACGGATTGCCGAAAATGAAAATTCCGGCGATTAAACTTAGAGGCATTGCCAATTTGGCAAGACAATGCAGAAACACGCACGAAGTAAGTGTGTTTGCGCCCTTGATTCGCGCGGGCTTCCACATTACAGGTTTACCCTAGAACAAGGGAAGGAAAAAATATGACAAACAAAATGACACATACGGTAATTGGCTTATTTGACAGCAGAAACGATGCGGAAAAAGCGTCGCAAGACTTGGTAAAAAACGGTTTTGCCCTTGAGAATCTTGACGTTTCAAACAAAAAAACGGGCGAGAAGATTGAAATGAACAAACCAGCAAATACGAGCAATGAATCGGTCGGCGACAGCATCAGCAACTTTTTTAGCTCGATGTTCGGAAGCGATACGCCGGAAGCAAAAAATTATTCTAATGTTGCCGGTCAAACGGAAGCGATTTTGACCGTGCAAACCGATTCGGCGGAAAAAGCGAAAAAAGCCGCCGACATTCTTGACAAAAACGGCGCGGTTGACGTGAACGAACGCGCCGCCCGGAATCAGCAAAATTTCGCGCAAAAGGGCAAAACCAATCAGAGCGATATGAAGATTCCGGTGATGGAAGAAAATCTACAAGTCGGCAAACGCGAGGTTGAAACCGGCGGCGCGCGCATCCGCAGCCGGATTGTCGAAAAGCCGGTCGAAGAATCAATCCGTCTGCGCCAAGAGCATGTCATGGTCAATCGCCAGCCAGTCAATCGCGCCGTAACCGATGCCGATATGGCAAACTTTAAAGAAGGCGACATCGAAATTACCGAACGCGGCGAAGAACCCGTCGTTTCCAAACAAGCTCGCGTAACCGAGGAAGTTTCCATCGGCAAAAATGTTACCGAACGCGACCAGGTCGTTAAAGATACGGTGCGCCACACGGAGGTTGATGTCGAGAAAATTAATCAGGATACGAACGCCAAAAAGGCGAAAAACCAATAATCAAAAAGTTAAGCACTCGTAAGAAAAACAAAATTTTAATGCCGTCCCGCAGCCAAACAATTACTGCGGCGGCATTAAAATTTCTCGATGAAGATGTTCCGATTTCGCTGATTGCGCGGCGGCGATTGATTAAATACTTACAATAGAGTCAAGCAAATATCTATGGAAAACATAGATACTAAAAACGAATAAGGGAAATACGAGCGGGCATTTGTTCAGATTTCAATCTGAACAAATGCCCGTTATAAAAATAGTGAGGATAAAATTATGAAACCGGCAATTCGCCCGCGTGTTCTGTATGCGGATGACAATGAAGATGCTTGTGTTATGCTAAACATATTGCTCGGATTTTCAAATATTGATGTTTTCTTTGTTAAACTATTAAAGATACTTTTCAATTAGTCGAGAATGAATATTTTGATTTGTATCTGCTGGACAGCAGATTCTCTGACGGAAGCGGTGTCGAGTTATGTCAAAAGTTACGCGAAACTTTTCCGCAAAAGCTGATTATTTTCTATTCGGGCGATGCCTATGAAAGCGATAAGCAAAAAGGACTGGCGGCAGGTGCTGATGTTTATTTGACCAAGCCTAATACTGACACTGTTGCCGCCGCAATATTTCAACTCGTTACATAAATTACTGAAAATTCGACTTTAAAAACTTATGAAAATTCTACTTTATAATCCCGACAACGGAATCACGCGCAATTTGAGGCCGCACCTGTGGATGTTTCTGCTGCAAGCCTTAACGCCGAAGGAACACGAAGTTATTTTAATTGACGGCAACGCCAAGGCGATGACGCGCGAGGAACTCGTCAAATTTTGCCGCGCGGAAAATATCGAACTGGTCGGCATCGGCGCGATGACGCGAATGGTGGCGCGGGCTTACAAAGTCGCAGACGCTTTGCGCGATGCCGGAATTAAAGTCGTCATGGGCGGACCGCACGTTACGGAATGCCCGGACGAAGCACTCGGCAAAAACGGCGGAAAACGTCATGCCGACGCGATTGCTTTGGGCGAAGCGGACGAAACTTGGGGCTTGATTTTAAAGGATGCGGCGGGCGGCGAACTCAAAGAAATTTACCAGCCGGAAACGGACGCGAAAGGCAGTGACAAGAAACCAAGCCTCCAGCCTTATCCGCATATTCCTTGGGAAACTTTGGATTTAGAACAATTTAGTCTTGTGCCGAAATTTATGCGCGGTATGATGTCGAAATTAGGCGCGGGATGGGGAAAGTTTTTCGTCGTGCCGATTGAGACGGGGCGCGGCTGTCCTTACGGCTGCGAGTTCTGCACCGTCACCGGATTTTTCGGCGATTCGATTCGTTTCCGCACGAATGAATCAGTTGTCGAAGAACTTTTGCGATTAAAGAAACGCGCCAAAAGAGAAAAGGGGCAAATCGCCGTTTTCTTTATTGACGACAATCTCGCCATCAACAAAAAGCGCGTTAAATCTCTGCTGCGCGACATCATTGCCGCCGACGCGCAACTGCCTTGGGTGGCGCAAATCAGCGCGAATCTTCTGGCGGATGAAGAATTGGTTGACTTAATCGCCGAATCCGGCGGCAAATGGGTTTTCATCGGAATGGAATCAATTGACCCGCAAAATATGGCTTCGGTCAATAAAAATTTCTCGAAACCCGCCAATTACAAAGACGTTCTCGATGGTTTAGCAAGACGCAATATCTACGCGATTACGTCTTTTATTTTCGGAATGGACAACGATACGACAGGCGTTGCCGCGCGAACAGTCGGCGAAATTGAAAAATGGCAGCCCGGACTTCCCGTCTTCGGACAACTGACACCGTTTCCGGCAACGCCGCTTTACGACCGTCTGGCAAAATCGGGACGCTTGACGCGCCCGACGCACTGGCTCGATTTCGCGCCGTTCGTGATGGCGCACACGCCTCTGAAAATGACAATTGACGAGGCGAAAGCCGAAACTTTTCAGGCGTGGTCAAATTCCTACAGTCCAGAACGAAACGCCGAAGCCATCGAAGCAATTGCCGATAAACCAATCGAAGCCCGCATCGGTCATCTCGTCGCCCGCCTGTTTTTTCGCGGCATCTATTTTCCGCAAATGGGTAAAAAAGCGTGGCTCAAGCTGCTTTTTCAAAATCGCCGGACGATTTTCGGTTTGGCAAAAGAAGGTTTTTCGACTTGGCGCGAAGCGTCGAGAAAGCAGAAAGAGAGAGTTGCCGCCATTTCATAAATTTTTACACGCGGACGGAGTCTGAACAAAAGATTTGACAAGACAATTTTTAACGGTAAAAATATTAAATTTTCTAGACCGTTTTCCAAGTGAGCGTAAAAGCGGGCGGGACGTTTTTGATAATGAGCGAACTTTTTTCCGCTTTCCCATAGCGTCTATTCATAAATTCCCGAATTTTAATCGCGGACGGGAAATAATATCCGTGAGCATATTGAAACGTGCGAAACGTGCAGTTTCCAGCATCCATAAACTGGCTGATTTCGTTTAAAATTTCGTTGCCGACCTCGTTCGGCAGAGTGACAAACGGAATTCCCGAAATGATGAAACCGACTTTGCCGAATTTCGATTTTTGATGCAGCGCGACTGCTTTGGTCGCATTTCCGCCGATAAATTTCATTTTGGGAAATTCGCCGCACAGGGTTTTAATAAATTTCTGATTAATTTCCAAACCGAGATAGGATTTTTCGTCAATAATTATTTCGCGCAAAATTTTGGTGAACGAACCCGTGCCAACGCCTAATTCGAGAACGATATTATTTTCGTCGGGCGCGATGTTTTCAATCATCCTCAAAGCCAATTCCGGCGAAGACGGCGCGACCGCGCCGATTGCAAGCGGATTTTTCAGAAAGGCTTGCAGAAACTGAATATTTTCGTTCATTGCAAAAATTTACTTTGCCGAAACTGCAGTTTCCGCTTCGGCAGATGAACTTTTTGTTAAATCTCCAACCGCAATCTTATAATCACACGCTTCGTTTTGGCAATAACGTATCGTGCCGTCTTTCTTCGTCGTCTTTTCAAACAGCATCGGCGCGCTGCATTTCGGACACGCTTCGGCGATTGGTTTATCCCAGTAAACTTCGTCGCATTTCGGATAATTCGTGCAGCCGTAAAAAACTTTTCCGCGTTTCGATTTTTTGACGGCAATTTCGCCCGTTTTGCATTTCGGGCAAGCAATTCCAATGGTTTCACGCTTGATATAATCGCACTTCGGATAATTTGAACACGATACGAATTCGCCGAAACGCCCCGTGCGCCGGACGAGTTTCGCGCCGTCTTTCGGGCAAATTTCATCGAGTTCGACGGGCGGCGCGGGCGGCGGCTGATTGCCCTTCGCAATCTTGCGGATATTTTTACATTCGGGATAACCCGTGCAGCCGTAAAACGCGCCGAAACGCCCCTTTTTCAAAGCCATCGGTTTTCCGCACAATTCACACGGCTCAATCGCCGAGTCCTGAGTCACGAGTCCTGAGTCCTGAGTCGCGTTCTCATTGTCTTGACTTTGGACTCTGGACTTTGGACTTTGGACTTCGCGCGTCGTTTTACATTCGGGGTAATTGGCGCAAGCTAAAAACTGCCCGAAACGTCCGAATTTGATGACCATTCCCGCGCCGCATTTTTCGCAGATTTCGTCGGTCGGAATCGAAGTCTGTTTTTTGGTTTTGATGGCTTCGGCGGCGTTTTCCAAATCCTTTGAAAATTTGTCGTAAAAGCCGCGCATCGCATCGCGCCAGTCAATTTTTCCTTCCTCGATTTCGTCCAGGCTGTTTTCCATCCGCGCCGTGTAGGTCGGGTTGAATAAATCATCAAAACTCGCCACCAAAACATCGTTAACGGTTGTTCCGAGCGGTGTCGGATGAAACCGCCCTTCGACTCGTTCGACATATTCGCGGTCTTGAATCGTCGTCATAATCGCCGCGTAAGTTGACGGACGACCAATGCCTTTTTCTTCGAGAGCTTTGACCAAAGTCGCTTCCGTAAAACGCGGCGGCGGTTCTGTAAAATGCTGTTCGGGCGTGATTTGATTTAATTTCAACTGCTCGCCTTTTTCAACTTTCGGCAGATTTAATTCTTCGTCTTCGTCGTCCGTTTTTTCGTCGCGTCCTTCCTGATAAACTTTCAGAAAACCGTCAAATTTCTGCACCGAACCCGTCGCGCGGAAAATGAAACGTCCGGCGCGAATGTCAATCGTCGTCGCGTCAAAAATCGCGGCGGTCATTTGCGACGCGACAAAACGTTTCCAGATTAAAGTATAAAGTTTGAGTTCGTCGGCGTTTAGAAATTGCCGCAAACTTTCGGGTGTGCGATTCGCGTCGGTCGGGCGAATCGCTTCGTGCGCGTCCTGCGCTCCGCCTTTTGATTTATAGTGAACCGCCTTTTCGGGCAGATATTTCGCGCCGTAATTTCCGCCGATAAAATCTCTGACTTCCGATAAAGCCGTCTCGGAAACGCGCGTTGAATCCGAGCGCATATAAGTAATCAAACCAACCGCGCCTTCGCTTCCGATTTCGATTCCTTCATAAAGTTTCTGCGCGACCATCATCGTTTTCTTAACCGGAAAACCGATTTTGCGCGAGGCTTCCTGCTGCAATTTTGAAGTGATAAACGGCGGAACGGGATTACGTTTTCTTTCCTTTGTCGAAACCTGTTCAACGACGAAATTTTCTTTTTCGGCTTCTTCGACAATTGATTTCGCCGTCGCTTCGTCTTTAACGTGCGTTTCTGATTTTTTAACGTCTTCGTCAAAACCGGCGGTTTTCACGGTTTTGTCTTCAATCTTATAAAGCCGCGCGTCGAATTTCGGCGGCAAATTCGCGGAAAGATTCGCAATAATCGTCCAGTATTCGGTTTTGACAAACGCTTCGATTTCGCGCTCGCGTTCGACGACCATTCGCACGGCGACGGTTTGCACGCGCCCCGCGCTCAATTTTCCGCCGATGGTTTTCCACAAAATCGGCGAAACTTTATAGCCGACAAGACGGTCTAAAATTCGCCGCGCCTGCTGCGCGTCAACCAGATTTTTATTGACCTGTTTCGGTTCTTTGAAAGCGTCTTTAATCGCGTTTTTCGTAATTTCGTTAAACATCACGCGAAAAACCTGTTTCGCCGGACGCTTCGGCACGATTTCTTCCGCCAGATGCTGGCAAATTGCTTCGCCTTCGCGGTCGGGGTCAGCCGCGAGAAAAATCACTTCGCATTCCTTAGCCGCTTTTTTCAAATCGGAAACCGTTTTTTTATTGTTGCGTTTTTTCGTGTCGGGAATAACTTCGTAAGTCGGCTCGAAATTATTCTGCACGTCAACGCCAAGCTGCTTGGTCGGCAAATCTTTGATATGCCCGATGGAAGCCATCACCCTGTAATCGCTGCCGAGATATTTATTAATTGTTTTCGCCTTCGCGGGCGATTCGACGATAACTAAATTTTTTGCCATTTTGTAAAACTCTAACGAATAAACTTTATTGAGCAAACCTTATCCCGCGCGATTTTGTCAAACTCGTGATGGTCTGAAGTCAAAACTGTGCCGCCGAGATTATTGGCTAAAATGATAGCGCAAAAATCTGCTAAAGATGCTCTATAATTTGCTTTTAATTGTCCGACATTTTTCCAAAAATTTGTATCAAAATCGCTGCGCTCAATAACTCCTAAAGCAAACAAATCTTTGAGCGATTTTTCAGCATCAGCCAATCCGCCGACACGAATCGCGTCGTAATAAACTTCACACAAATTTATTGCGTGAGCGTAACAAACATTGTTCGGATTGGTCATAATCCTCTCAACAACCAACGCGCCTTTTTCCTGTCGCAAGTATGCAATCATCGCGCTCGAATCAAGAACATTGATTATTTTTTCGGCTGCCATCCTCTATCTTCCATTTCAATTTCTTCCTGTTT
>JBPCRW010000153.1:0-11975 GCA_050996405.1 Pyrinomonadaceae bacterium
GAAAAGAAGCCAGCTAAAGCCGGAACTCGGAACGCTTGATTTTAACAAAACTCGGAATCGGAATTTAAGAATGAGCGACGAAGCAAACAACGGAACTTTGCCAGAGGGTTGGAACAGTATCCAATTGGGAAATGATGAAACTGCTAAAACCTCAAGCGGTGGAACACCAAGCCGTTCTAAACCTGATTATTTCAAAGGAAATATCAAGTGGGTTAAGTCGGGAGAGTTAAATGACAATCTTATTTTTGATACTGAAGAAAAAATATCTGAAATTGGCTTAGCAAAGTCATCTGCAAAATTATTTCCGCCTGATACGCTTTTGATTGCTTTGTATGGAGCAACCGCAGGAAGAACAGCTATTCTTAAAACTGAGGCGGCAACTAATCAAGCTGTTTGTGCAATTTTCCCGAAAAATAATTCATTTGATAGCGAGTTTTTGCAGTATCAACTTATCTTTCAAAGACCAAAAATCTTAGGTGCAAGGTCAGGCGGAGCGCAGCCAAACATAAGTCAGAGAGTTTTAGGAAATTTAGAAATCACACTTCCGCCTTTGCCCGAACAGAAAGCGATAGCCAAAGTTTTGCGTTCGGTTCAGGAAGCGAAAGAAGCGCGGGCGGGCGAACTGCGTTTAGAGCGTGAGAGAAAAAACGCCTTGATGGATTATCTCTTTACACGCGGCGCGCGAGGCGAAAGTTTGAAGCAAACCGAAATCGGCGAAATGCCTGAAAGTTGGGAAGTCGCTCGATTAGGCGAAATGATAACTTTGCAGAGAGGCAAAGATTTGCCTATTCAAGACAGAGTTAAAGGTGATATTCCTATCGTCGGCTCAAACGGCATTGTCGGGTTTCATAATCAGACCGCTAATATGCCGATTCCGTGTGTTGCAACAGGACGAAGCGGAAGCATCGGTTTGATAACCTACGTTGATAAACCGTATTGGGCATTGAATACGGCACTGTATGTGAGCGATTACAAAGCAAATCATCCGCTTTTTATTTATTATTGGCTTCACCTTTTCGACTTCAAAAGATATGCCGAAGGCGCAAGCGTTCCAACACTAAACAGAAACAAAGTTCACCCTGTAAAATTCCGACTTCCAACAATCGAAGAACAAAAAGAAATCGCCGAAGTCTTACAGGCTTGCGATGAAAAAATCTCGGCTTTGGAAAATGAAACAAGCCTGCTCGATGAATTTTTCAAGGCGATGCTGGAAGAATTGATGAGCGGAAATTTAAGGACTTTGAGCCTGTGTTAAAATATCGTTTAAGGTGAAATTATGGAAATAACAATCTCGATTCCAGATAAGTTTGTCGGCGGCGCGGAACAAAGCCGTGAAATTTCCCGTCAGATGCTCGAAGCCTTTGCGATTGAAAGCTACCGGCAGGAAAAGCTGAGTCTCGGCGGTCTTGCCGAACTGCTCGGCTTTTCCGTTGACGAAGCCAACGCTTTTCTGAAACAACATCGCGTTCCGCTCAACTATGATTTTGAAGATTTTCAGGAAGACCAAAAGACAATTGAAACGCTTTTGAACTAAATGCGATTGTTTCCGACACGACACCGCTTCACTATCTGATAATTCTCGAAAGAGCCGAAATACTAAAAGAACTTTTCGGCGAGATAATCATTCCCGAAGCCGTTTTCGCCGAATTCCGACATTCAAAAACGCCGCCGAAGGTTCTCGATTGGATTAGCGATTTGCCCGTTTGGATTAAGATAAAAACACCGAAGCCGACGAGTTTGGAAAATATCGAAGGACTCGGACGAGGCGAAACCGAAGCCATTGCCATCGCTCTGGAAGAATCGGCGGACGCGCTTTTGATGGATGACCGCAAAGCGATTCGTGAAGCGAGAAAAAAGAATCTTTTGGTGATTACGACAATCGGCATTTTGGAACTCGCCGCGATTAAAAACTTGATTGATTTCCCGACAGTTTTAGACGAACTCGCAAACACGACTTTCCGTTTGCCTGCGGATGAAATTATCGAAGAATATCTAAAACGTGATACCGAAAGAAACCAAAACAGCTAAAAAATATGTCGGAACGCTATTCAGTCCAAAACCCTCTAATCCGTTACGCCGCAGAAATCGGCTGGGAATATGTTTCGCCCGAAAAAGCAATGAAAATGCGCGGGGGCGAAGACAAACTTCTTTTCGCCTCTGTTCTGGAAGAACAACTTTTCGCGCTCAATCCGAAAATTTTAAACAGCGTCCGAGCAGCCGAAATCCTGCGAAAATTATGTTTGCTGAAAACCTCAATCGAAGGAAATCGTGATGCTTTGAAATGGCTTCGCGGTGAAAATTCCGTTTTTGTTTCGGAAGAAAATCGTGAGCGAAACGTCAAGCTGGTTGACTTTGAAAATCCCGACAATAATAAATTTCAGGTGACGGAAGAATGGACGCACAAAGGCTTGATTTTCCGCAATCGCGCCGACGTTGTTTTTCTGATAAACGGCGTTCCCGTTGCTGTCTGCGAAACCAAAAATGAACGCGACCGCGACGGATTAGCCAAAGGCATTCAGCAAATCCGACGTTATCACGCCGAAACGCCCGAAATGCTCGTTACGCCGCAGGTTTTTGAAGTTACGGAAATGCTCGGATTCTTTTATGCTCCGACTTGGGCGGCAAATCGCAAAAATATCTTTAATTGGAAAGACGAAGCGGAAGGCGATTATGAACGAAAGGTAAAAGCCTTTTTTGACCGCGAACGATTCTTAAAACTTTTGCGTGATTACATCATTTTTCTCGAAAAAGACGAACAGCTTGGAAAGGTTATTTTAAGACAGCATCAAACTCGCGCGGTTGAAAAAGCAGTTGAAAGAGTTCACGAACCGACAAAACGGCGCGGGCTTGTTTGGCACACGCAGGGAAGCGGTAAAACTTTAACGATGATTACGATTGCCTCGAAACTTTTGCGTGAAAGTTTAAATCCGGCTAAAGCCGAAACTCAAAACGAAAAACCGACTGTTTTGATGATTGTTGACCGCAACGAACTGGAATCACAGCTTTTCAAAAACATTGACAGCTACGGCATTAAAAACATTGAAATCGCGCAAAGCAAAAAGGATTTACAGCGACTTTTGAAAAATGATTATCGCGGTTTGGTCGTTTCGATGATTCACAAATTCGACAAAGCCGACGAGAATCTTAATCCGCGTGAAAGCATAGTTGTTTTAGTTGACGAAGCGCATAGAACGACAGGCGGAGATTTGGGCAACTATTTGATGGGCGCAATCCCGAACGCGACTTATATCGGATTTACGGGAACGCCGATTGATAATCTGGCACGCGGCGAAGGCACGTTCAAAGTTTTCGGCGGCGATGACGAACAAGGTTATCTGGATAAATACTCAATTGCCGAATCAATCAAAGACGGAACAACCGTTAAATTAAATTACGCGCTCGCGCCGTCTGATTTGCTGGTTGACCGCGAAACTTTGGAAAAACAATTTTTGCAGTTAGCCGATTCCGAAGGCGTGAGCGATGTCGAAGAACTTAACGCGATTCTCGACAACGCCGTTCAACTTAAAGAATTGATGAAGGCTGAAACCCGCATTGATAAAATCGCCCGCAGCGTAGCCGAACACTATCGGCAAAATGTCGAGCCGATGGGATTCAAGGCTTTTCTCGTGGCGGTTGACCGTGAAGCCTGTATGCTCTACAAAAAGGCTCTGGACAAATACTTGCCCGAAAATTATTCAAAAGTTGTCTATTCGCCGTCTCACAACGATTTGCCCGCGCTCAAAGAGTTTTATCTTTCGGACGAGCAAGAAAAAACAGTCCGAAAGGAGTTTTGTAAAAAAGATGCGTTTCCGAAGATTTTAATTGTCACGGAAAAACTTTTAACGGGATTCGACGCGCCGATTCTTTACTGTATGTATCTCGACAAGCCGATGCGCGACCACGTTCTGCTGCAAGCGATAGCCCGTGTAAATCGTCCTTACGAAGATGATTCAGGTTTGGTTAAACCTTACGGCTTTGTGATGGATTTCGTCGGCATCTTTGAAAAACTGGAAACGGCTTTGGTTTTCGATTCTGAAACGGTCGGTTTGGTGATTCAAAGTATCGAAGTTTTGGAGGAATTTTTTGCCGTGGTGGTGCGAGAGCAAGCAGTTGAATTTCTGCCTTTGACGAAAGGATTTGACGACAAAGCCAAAGAAAGAGCGATTGAGTATTTTCTTCCGTCGGAAAGGCGCGAAAGGTTTTTTAGGTTTTTTAAACAACTGCAAAATCTTTACGAAATTATTTCGCCCGATGCTTTTTTGCGTGCGTTTCTTGAAGATTACCAAAAACTTGCCGAACTTTACGGTTTGGTTCGCAAGGCTTATTCTCTACCTATTTATAAAGACGTTGATTTCACGCAAAAAACCAAAGAATTGATTCGTTGGAATACGACCAACGAAAATTTAGAACTTCCGAATCAAATTCACGAACTTGGAGCAGAAGAACTGCTCGCGTTAAAACAATCAGACGCGGGCGACACAACTAAGATTTTGAATCTGCGTAAAATTCTGGCTGTCAAAGTTGCCGAAGAAAGCGGTTCAAAACCGTTTCTGCTTTCAATCGGAGAACGCGCCGAGAAATTAGCCGAAGCCTTTGAGCAAAAGTTGGAAGATACAAAGCATTTTCTCGCTGAATTTGAAAAGTTAGCGCAAGAATACGTTGACGGAGAATCGGAACGCAAAAAGCTGGATATTGACGAAAACAGCTTTGCGATTTACCTGCAAGCTAAAGATGTAAAAAATGATTTCACGCCGCGGCAGGCAATCGAAATAAACGACATAATTTCACAGTTTCCTTATTTCAAATGGTCGTCTGAACAAGAAAGAAATTTAAGGACTAAATTATTGGCTAAACTTGTGCCGATTGCCGGCGGAAAGCATTCGGAAATAATTGATAAAATCCTAAAACTCAAACGAATATGAAAGCCGAGAAACAAGAAAGAAAAATCTACGACGCTCAAGACCTGAAATGGCTCGCGCGTCATTGGGCGACAAAAATCGGCGTGAAACAACCTCAAATTCACATTCGCCAAATGAGAACAAAATGGGCTTCAATCTCAACCGCAGGAAGATTAACGCTCAATTCGGATTTGCTTTTGATTGATTATGACCTTGCCGAATTTGTGATTGTCCACGAACTTGTTCATTTGCTCGTTCCAAATCACGGAAAAGTTTTTAAGAGTTTCTTATCGGCGTATTTGCCTGATTGGAATGAGCGAGAGTTGAAACTAAAGCCTTTGAATAAACTTTGATTCTGCTCTGTGAAAAGAGAAAAATTTGACTTTTTTGACCGAAAAAGTATCAAGAGCAAACAAAAATAGTTGAACAAGAGAGTTGATTTTCTTCAATTCAAAAGGTTTCGGAACACCGCAAATAAGAATAACGCTTGAGATGACGTGGGGCAAAACCGCCGCCAAGTCCGTTTAAGTTTGACGGACAACGTGATAAGAAAGTCGCTGTTTCGCCCTCACGTCCAATGATTTGTTCGGTGCGGCGTTATGGTAAAGCGAGCAACGATAAAGAATCGTCCTCGTAAAACAACTTGATAACTTCAAAATCTCGCCGCAAGAGTTCTTCAACTTGTCTTGTCGAGCAGTTGCCAAGACGCAACCAAACAACTTTCGGCGGATTCCCGAATACAAGACTCAGGTCGTGCATATCCGCGTCTTTCGAGACAATCATAAAATCATTGTCTTTGGCATAATCCTAAACTATCGGGTCGTCCGTTGCTTTCATACCGACATCTCGAACGTGAACCGAATCGGGAAAAAGGTCAGCTACGCGACGCGGCAACGCAGGCGACAAAAGTTTTCGTCAAAAAGCAATTTCACGCAACAACGGGAGCAAGCATCAACCGACGTTCACGGTCGGCGGCGTAAGCAATACAGGCTTTCAAGTCTTCTCGCGTCAAATCGGGAAAGTCCTCAAGTATTTCTTCCTGCGACATCTCCGAAGCCAGATATTCAAGAACTTCGTAAACCGTGATGCGTAAGCCGCGCACACAAGGTTTCCCGCCGCGTTTATTTGGTTCGATTGTAATGTAATCTCGGTAATCCATATGGAAATTATCGGCTACAAAAATTCTAAAAGCAAGCAATAAAAATTTTTGCCGAAAATTCATGTCGTTTCAGTTAAAAACAAAAAAGCACCGAACTAGCCTTCGCGCTAATATCTTTCCGATTTTTGATGATATTCTTTTCCTGATGATAAAAGGATATTTAACGACACAAGAGGCGGCGGAAAAATTAGGCGTAAGCGGCGGACGGATTAGACAGCTTGTCGCGGAAAAACGATTAAATGCCGTAAAAGTCGGGCAAACCAATCTAATCAAAGAATCCGCTTTAAAATTAGCGCAAGACAGAAAACGCGCGGGCAGACCAAGAAAGGAAACAAGGCAATGAAAAAAGAAAACAGAAAACTAAATGGCAGCGGAAGTAAATCGGAAACCATAAATAGAGAGTTTGATTTTGGCGAATCAAAAATAGCCGAGTCTTTAATCAAGATGCTTACTTTGACGCGCCAAAGACTTTATCCCGAAAGATACGATAATCGCGGCAGACTCAAAAAGAATGGACAAAATAGTCTTTGATACGAACGTCTTTGAACCGGATAAACCTTTAGTTTTTCCAAAGAAAGAAAATCTTTTGATTGTTCCTAATGAACAGGATATTTTTGACGCAAGCCGTATTCAATTATTTCCGGCAATGGAAAGAAAAAAGGAGAAGGGCGGAAAAGCCCCGAAACGCTCTGCCAAAATAAACAAAAAAGGCTGTAATCAAAGATAGTTTTGTTAAGTTTTGCCGACTTTGGCGCGCAAAATCATTCATCGTTTTTTAAGTTCTAAATGAAACTAAATGCTCAAACTCCGAAACAATCGCTCAATCGGGCTTTTCTCAAACAACCTGTCAGTCGTGACGAGATAACTTTATTCAAAGCTAATCTGCAAACTTTGCTGTCTAAAATTAACGGAACGGAAAGCGAAGAACATCATAAAAACTTTGTCCGCGATTTTCTCAAAAATACTTTCTATAAAGCGGATTACGAAATAAACACCAAAGGCAGACAAGACCTTGTGATTCACGTCGGCAAATCGGCGCGGGAAAAAGTCGGCGTGATTTTGGAAGCCAAGAAACCGACGAATAAAGCCGATATGATTTCGGCGGACAATCCGAATAGGAAAGCCTTGCACGAACTCGTTTTGTATTTTCTGCGCGAACGGATTGACGAAAATAATGTTGATGTTAAATATCTGATTGTTACGAATATAAATGAATGGTTTATTTTCGAGGCGAGCGTGTTTAATCAGCTTTTCTTTGAAAATAAGACCTTCGTTAAAGATTACAAACAATGGCGCGACCGGCAGAAAACCACGGTTAAAACCGATTTATTTTATAACGAGATTGCCAGACCTTTTATCGAATCAATCGAAACGGAAATCGCCTGCGCGTATTTTGACATTCGCAAATATGAAACCGCGTTAAAGAATGACGATACAAAGACGGACGAAAGTTTGATTGAGCTTTTCAAGATACTTTCGCCGCAGCATCTGTTAAAAATTCCGTTTGCCGACGACAGCAACCGGCTCGACAAGAATTTTTACACCGAACTGCTGCACATCGTCGGACTCGAAGAAATCAAAGACAAAGGCAAACTGAAAATCGAGCGCAAAGCCGCAGACAGACGCGATGCGGGTTCTTTGATTGAAAATGCGATTGCGATTATCGAAACCAAAGACAGTTTGCACAAAGTCAAAAATCTGGAAACTTACGGCGCGACGCGAGATGAAAGGCTGTTCGGCGTGGCTTTGGAATTGTGTTTGACGTGGATAAACCGCGTTTTGTTTCTCAAATTACTCGAAGCGCAGATGGTTGATTATCATAAAGGCAATCGTGATTATCGGTTTTTGGATATTCAGACGATTCAAGATTTTGACGAGCTTTTCACGCTTTTTCACCAGGTTTTAGCCAAACTGCCGGAAGAACGCCGCGCGAACATTCAGGCAAAATATAATCGCGTTCCTTATTTGAATAGTTCGCTGTTTGAGATTAGCGAACTCGAAGCCGACACGATAACCGTTGAATCGCTTAAAGATACGATTGCGCTTTCGTTCATCAATTCAACCGTTCTGAAAGACATCAAAGCCAAACAAAACGGTTTGCCGACGCTCGAATATCTGTTCAAGTTTCTGGACGCTTACGATTTTGCGGGCGAAGGCGCGTCAGCAATCAAAGAAAATAATCGTTCCTTGATAAACGCGTCGGTTTTGGGAAAAGTTTTCGAGAAAATCAACGGCTACAAAGACGGCTCGATTTACACGCCCGGATTTATCACGATGTATATGTGCCGGCAAGCTATCAGATTAGCGGTTGTGCAAAAGTTCAAAGATAAATACGAAATTGATATTGAGACGTTTGAAGATTTGCAAATTTATGTCGGCAGATTTTACAAAACGGCAAACATTTTGGAATTTAACCGGCTTTTCAATTCTCTGCGTTTGTGCGACCCGGCGGTTGGCAGCGGACATTTTCTGGTTTCGTCGCTCAACGAAATTATCGCCGTCAAAAGCGAACTCGGCATTTTGGCGGACGAAAACGGCAAACCGTTTCCAAACATTGAAATCACGGTTGAAGCGGACGAATTGACAGTTTTCGACACCGACAGAAACGAGTTTTTCAAATATCAGATTACGGACGGCAAACCGAACAGCCGCGAAATGCAGCGATTGCAGAAAACGCTATTCGGCGAAAAGCAGAGTTTAATCGAAAATTGTCTGTTCGGCGTTGATATAAATGCGAACTCGGTCAAGATTTGCCGTCTGCGTTTGTGGATTGAACTTTTGAAAAACGCCTATTACAAAGAAGGCGGAAACACGCGCGAAGTAAGTGTGTCTTCAGCTAAAGAAAACGCCCTTACTCACGCGCGGGCTTCTGCATTTAGCGAACTGGAAACCTTGCCGAATATTGACATCAATATCAAAACGGGAAATTCGCTGGTTTCGCGTTTCGCGCTCGATGCGGATTTGAAGGAAGTCTTAAAAAACAAAAAGAATATCATCGAGCAGTATCGAAAAGCGGTTGCCGATTATAAAAATGAACGAAACCGCGATAAAAAGCGCGAACTGCTCAAAATAATCGATGAAATCAAAGGCGATTTTAGAACGGAAATTTACAAGCATCATCCGAAAATGCGCGAGCTTTTGAAAGCGCAGCGTCGGTTTGACGAACTTAATTCAAGACATTTGTTTGAAAAATACAACGAATTTGAAAAGGAAATTTCCTTGCGTCAAGTTCAAAAGGAAATAGATGAACTCAACTCTGAAATCGAAGCGATAAAATCAAACGCGATTTACCGAAACGCTTTCGAGTGGCGATTTGAATTTCCCGAAGTTTTAGACGACGACGGAAATTTTACGGGCTTTGATATTGTCATCGGCAATCCGCCTTACGGTTTTAGAAATGTTTTAACGCCTGAAAATAAAGTCTTTTTTCGCAAGGAAAAGAAACTGACTTTTTCTTCCGGCGATGTCGCCGAACTCTTTATTGTCATTTCGCAAAAATTTGTCAAAGATAATGGAATTTTGACTTTTATCATTCCTAAAAAATCGCTCTACGGCGAATCTTGGGCAAATGTTAGAAAATTTTGGCTGGAAAATGATTTGCGGTTTTTAGTTGATACGAGTAAAGCCTTTGAAAATGTTTTGCTTGAAATGAATGCTTTTTTGATTTTCAAAAACAAAGAGAAATCACAACAATCAATTACTATCGGAACTACGGAATTTAAGGCAAATGAAATTAAATTCTTCGGCACGTTTCCGTTTGACGAAATTTTTACGGATGATTTAGCCAACGCGCAAATTTATCGAGGCTCATATTCAAAAGATTTTCTTCAAAAAATAAAAGAGAAATCTTATGAAAGTAAAGTTATAAAAGGCGAAATCGGAATTTCAAATATCACTTCGGCTCTGACTTTTGAAGTCGAAGGAAATTTTCCCTGCGTCAAAGGATTTGACATCGAAAAATACGGACTAAAAGAAGAAGTTCGATATTTGAAAAAGGAAATTGCAGAGAGATATATTGAAGATTACAAACACCCGAAAATCATCGCGCAGGAAATAATCGCTCACATTCAAAATCCGATTCCGCATATCGAAATAATTGCTTTTTTTGATGAAAAAGGAAGGCTGTTTAATGATACTTGTGTTGAAATTATTCCGTTGCGCGACGATTTGAACAAAAAGTTTCTGCTGGCTTACCTTCAATCAAAATTTTGTAATTGGTATTGCTACAACTTTATTTACAACCGAGCTATTCGGACGATGCACTTTATTGATTATTACGTTTCACAAATTCCAATCCCAAGAATCGAAGAAAAAGACCAGCAGCCATTCGTCGCGCTGGTGAACCAAATTCTCGAATTAAAGAAAGCAGGCAAAGACACGCTCGCGTTGGAAAGTGAAATTGATAAGTTGGTTTATCGGCTTTATGATTTGACCGACGACGAGATAAAAATTGTCGAAGGGCGAAGCTAGATTATTTCGCTCAAAACGACCACGTTAAAATTTGAAAGACGCTTAAAACCGTTGTCGTTTGTTACAAAATATGAACAGTTTGAAGCAATCGCCGTCGAAGCGTGAACAGCATCGGGAGTTTTCAGGTTTTGGATGGCTCGCAAATCGGCGGCTTGTCGTAAAATAACACGGTTAATCGGCTCAAGTCTGACATCGGTTTTGGTCAAAAGCGTTTCGTAAGCCGCAACGAGTGTTTAATTATTTTGTCTGATTGGTGGAACAATCGTTTCAAGCAAGGTGAGTTCGCTGGTAAAAACTTCAATCTCGCCTTCCTTGAGCGCGTTCCATAGCGGAATGAGAATCTGCCAATAATCCGCGTGTTTTTCGACGCTGTAAATAAACGGCGCGGTGTCGAGATAAACTTTTGCCAGAAGCGGAAAATTTAGCTGTCCCAAGATTCACGCTCCGCTTTTAAGTGTTCGTTCACTTCGTCGGGCGAACTAAAAACTTTCTCGTCCGGCAAACTTTGCAATAAATCGAGTGCGGAAACCTGCGGCTTTTCGCTGTCCGATAAATCTTGCAGGATAATGGTCGCCAGTCGAAGTTTTTCACTTGCCGGAAGCGGCAAAATTGTTTGCCGATAGATTGTTTGAACGTCTTGCATAACAATTTGAATCGTAGCACGATTCTCGAAAAGTTAAAACAATTAACAAAGTTATAGATTGGTTTATCGGCTCGACGATTTGACCGACGACGAGATAAAGATTGTCGAGGTAAAGGCGTGATATAATCGCCGAAAAGCGAGGAAAACGATATGGAAGCAATTAGACGGATTTACGAGAGTTTGCCGGATGTGATTAGCGTTCCGCCAGAATTGCGCCGCCGTCGGGTTGAAATTATTATTTTGCCGCTTGACGAAAACGGCGACGACAGCCCAAATATACTAAGCGACGAAGAACGCCGCCGGGCATTGGAAAATTTGATGAAACACGCCGGAGCAGCACAAAGCGGTAATCCGAACGGCGGCGATAACGAGCAAATTGATGCGGATTTGGCGCGTGAATACGGCAGGGATTTATAAAAATGCTGATTGATACTTCCGGTTTTTATTGTTTCTTTGACGAACACGAACGGCGACACGAAGACGCTTGCAATTTGATGAAATCCGCCGAAACACGGCTCACGACCGGCTATGTTTTGGCAGAATTTATACCGCTTTGTTATTCACGCCGACTGAATCAAAAAAAAACTCTTGAGTTTGCCGCCGATTTGCTGGCAAATCCGCTTATCGAAATTGTTTGGGTGGACGAAGAATTACACAAAGAGGCTTTTGCGATGCTGCAAAACCGTTCAGATAAAACTTATTCGCTCTGCGATGCCGTCAGTTTTATAGTTATGCGGCAACGCGGAATTGCCGAATCTCTGACTACCGACAAGCATTTTGAGCAAGAAGGCTTTATCAAATTGCT
>JBPCRW010000228.1:0-31015 GCA_050996405.1 Pyrinomonadaceae bacterium
CGTTTTTCAGCAGCACGAAAGATTCCGCCGCCGATTGACGCGCAAATTTGCGAAATTCTGGATTGAACACGACGGATTTTTCCCGCATTTGGTCGGCAAACGGTTTGTCGAAAAGTCCGAGACGGAATTTCGCGCGCAGAACGTCGCGCACGGCATTGTCAATCGCGGCAAGCGAAATTTTTCCTTCTTTTAAAAGTCGCTCGCCGTTTTTGTTAATCAAGCGCGAAACCATTTCCATATCAACGCCGGCGTTTAGAGTGAACCGCGCCGCGTCCGCTTCGTCGAGCGCAACGCCGTGTTTTAATAACTCAGCCGTCGCCGTGTAGTCGGTCACAACCAGAGCTTTCGATTTCCATTCGCCGCGCAAAATCGTTTTCCACAAAAACGGATTCGCCGTCGAAGGCACGCCGTCGAGAGCGTTAAACGAAGTCATAAACGAGCCAACCCCAGCATCAACCGCCGCTTTAAAAGGCGGAAGATAAATATCGCGCAATTTACTTTCCGACATATCGGTCGTGTTGTAATCGCGTCCGGCTTCCGCCGCGCCGTAAGCCGCGAAATGTTTCGCGCAAGCCATCACGCGGTCGTTCGCGCTGAAATCCGTTCCCTGAAATCCTCGAACACGCGCAAACGCGATTTGCGAGCCTAAAAAAGTATCTTCGCCCGCGCCTTCCATAATGCGCCCCCAGCGCGGGTCACGCGCGATGTCAACCATCGGCGCGAACGTCCAATGCACGCCCGAAGCCCGCGCTTCCCGCGCCGCGATGTATGCCGATTTTTCGATTGACGGCAAATCCCAACTCGCCGATTCGCCCAGAGGAATCGGGAAAATCGTTCGATAACCGTGAATCACGTCAAAGCCGAACAGCATTGGAATTTTCAAACGCGAGCGAAGCGCGGCTTTCTGTAATTCATTCGTCTGCTCGACTCCGCGCACGTTCAAAGTTGCGCCTAAAAGACCTTTTCGCGCCATTTCCAAATGTTCGGGTCGAAAAGTTCCGCTCGCGTCGCCGTCGAGCATTTGCAGTTGACCGAGTTTTTCCGCCAGAGTCATTCGCGCCACAAGAGCGTTAATTTTTCTTTCGACATCGTTTGTTTGTGAAGCCGTCGAAACGCGCCTTTGAGCAACTGCAAAAGATGCGTTTAAAACAATCGCGCAGAATAAAAAAAAGAAGAGATTGCGTTTAATGGCAAACCTCATTTAGATTTCTCCTCTCAAAATGCGGAAACACGCACGTAGTAAGTGTTTTTTTTTTGACCTCTGCGCCCTTACTTCGTGCGGGCTTCTGCAAAAATGATTTGTTTTGTTAAGGAAAATAGGGCAAGCCAAATATCAGCCTGCCCTAATTATTTTACGTCTAAAACCTTAATCGAATCTGCAATTCGACGACTCGTCCGGCAAGCGCGCCGTCGGGTTCGCCGAAGTTGGCGTTGTTGACGAACGTGCCGGAACTGAAAAATCCGAACGGCGCGAGATTCAAAGTATTGAAGATATTAAAGACGTTGGCTCTAAGTTCGATGTTCGGATTTTCGCCCAAAAATGGAACTCCCGGAAGTCCGAATCGTTTGGCGAAGCTCATATCAACATCGAAATACTTCGGACCGCGAAAAGTGTTGCGTCCGATTCCCGGCGGGTTCGCTTGAAACGACGGCGAATTGCCGCGCGACGGGTCGTTGTTGAGTGTCGTGCTGAAATACTGGCTGCCGCCGCCCGGAAAATATCCGTTTGGCTGAAGGAATGTGCTGTTGGAAGTGTCTTGCGTAACTCCGCCGAAATAGGCAATCGGGCGCACGGGACCGAAAAAATCGCCGCCGACACCGCGAATTGATTGACCGATTTTTGGTGTCCAGGGGAAACCCGTGTGATACGTTAAAATTCCGCTTAACTCAAATCCGCCGAGCAGTTTTCCGGCTAAAGTTTTCTGGTTGCGGAAAAACGGCGACGTGACTAAACCCGACAAATTAAAATTGTGGCGCACGTCGAAATCCGACGGACCGCGTTCCTGTTTTAAATCAACCGGATAAGTTTGATTCGTGACCGCGCCGGGTCCTTCATTTGAAAGCGTGTCGAGGCTTTTGCTGAAACGATAGTTGGCGGCGATTTGATAATTGTTTCCGAAACGCCTCTCGGCTCGCACATTCAAACCGTTGTAGCTCGCGCTGACATCGGGCGTGGCGAAATAGGCTGCAAAAATTCCGGGATTCGCCGTGTAAAGAAAATTCTGGTTGACGAGCCGGATTAAATGTCGGCTTTGATTGCCTTCGTAGCCGATTGAAGTGACGATTTTATACGGCATTTGATATTGCAAATCGAGCGAGTATTTATAAACTATCGCGTTCTGAACTTTTCGCGGTGCGCCGTAAATTTCGACCGGATTGGGAATTATTTGCCCGTTTATGACTGTCGGATTCGGCAAACCAGTCGACGGATTTATTCCTGACGCTAAAACACGATTTGCCGGATAACCGTTTGTCGAATTGTCAGAGCCAAGCGCATAAAGAATTCTTCCCCCTGCGAAAGGCGTGTTGCCAGGGTCGGGTCCAAACTCACCAGGCAGCACACCGCAGCAGATATTGTAACGGGCGAAAAACGGCGGGTTTCCGGCGGCGTTGGCAAACACGACTTCTGGAATCCGGTTGTAATAAATGCCGAAACCGCCGCGAATAACCGCCCGGTTTTCGCCCAGAAATCTCGAACCGAAAGAATCTTTAGTAGTCGGACTGTATGCGAAACCGACGTGCGGTCCGAAATTATATTTATTCGCGTCCGCCAGCGATTTAACGCCTACGAGTTTGGCGGAAGTTAAGGTTTGGTCGCCCGTGCCAAGCTGCAAATTGGTCAGACGGTTTCCCGTGTCAACGAGCGGCGAAAAATATTCGTAGCGCAAACCGAGATTCAAAGTCAGATTCGGAGTCGGTTTCCAATCGTCCTGCGCGAAGACCGAAATGTCGTTTGAGCGCAGTTCGCGTTTGGCGTTGGCGGGCGCGCCCGTTGTCGGGTCGGCGTTGATTGCCTCGAAAATCGGCGCGTCGTTCGCCAGATTGAAAAAGCCGACGAATGAATACAGCGGGCGCGCGCCGCCGCTTAGTTCGTTGTTGTTAAGTTCGCGGCGGAAAGAACCGCCTAATTTAAAGACATGGTTGCCGAAAACTCTGGTCGCGGTATCGGCAAGTTCGAGCGTGTTCTGCGAAAAAATCGCGGGCGTTGTTTCGGAGCGCGATGTTCCGAAACGAATTTGATTAAATGGCACGCCTTCGATTTGAATATTGGGAATGCCGAAATTAGTCGCTGACGAAGCCTGCACCTGATTGGAAGTAAAGCGCGTGAAATTCGTGCGAAATTCGTTGACCATTCTGCTTGTCAAATTGCTAATCCAGATTCCGGTCAGAACATACGTCAAAGGTTTGTCAAACACATCGCTGCCGGGACGACTCTGCGAGCCGACATCAACCGACAAATCGTTGCGGCGCGTCACGTAACTACTGAATGCAACTTGGTTTTTAGAATTTACGTTGTAATCAATACGCGCGTTAAACTGGTTTCCGTGCTGCCGCGTCGGGTCGCTCAAAAGCGCGTAGACAATATCCGGCACACCGTCGAAACCGCCGCCGATATTGGCGTTGCCGACTCCGTTTCCAAGCGGCAAATACGTGCCTCGCGTTCCCGTCACCGAGCCTAAATCCAAACCGCCCGCCACGTCGCGGCAGCGATTCGCCGCATCTCCGCCGAAAACCGCCGCGCAGGTTCGCGGAATTATCGAAATAACGCGCGGCGCGATTCCCGCCGATTGGAAAGCCTGCGCGGTGATGCCGTTCGGACGCGCGGCGATCACCTGCTGGCGATATTGCGGCGTTTCGACAAACGCCTGATACGGGTTATCCGAATTATTTCTCAAACCTTCGTAGGAGACAAAGAAAAATAATTTATTTTTGCCGCTATAAACGGCAGGTCCGCCTTCGCCGAAGTGCGGGTAGAAAAGCGGACCGCCGAGCGAGCCGCCGTATTGTTTGTAACGCTGCTCGACGCGCGTCTGCACTGCCGGACGCACTGAATTTCCGTAATATTTGTTAAAGGCGTTAAGTTCCGGCGCGTCGTATTTGAAAAACGCGCTGCCGTGAAATTGGTTCGTGCCGTTTTGCGAAACGACACGGATTTGCGCGCCGGAATTTCGCCCGTCTTCGGCGGAAAAACTCGAACTGGAAATGACGATTTCCTTGACCGATTCCTGATTCGGCGTAATGACGGACGCGCCGCCGTATTGCAGACTGTTGATGCTCACGCCGTCAAGCTGCAAATTATTAGCCGTTACGCGCTGTCCGGCGGCACTGATTTGCGGCTGATTTTCCGATTGAAAAATCGAATTGTTCGAGCCGCCCGGACCCGGCGTGTTCGGCAAATTCACGGCGTTTCCGTTTCCGCTGCCGCGTGCCGAATCGCCGAAAACTCCCGGCGACAATCGCAGTAAATTAAACGGGTCGCGCCCCGCCTGCGGCAACTGGCGAATTTCCTGTGTGCCGATAGATTTCTGCACATTCGCGTTTTCGGTTTCGAGCGCGGGCGTTCCACTGTCGTTGACCGTGACGGTTTCGCTGATGCCGCCCGCTTGCAGCGTCACGTCCTGACCCTGCGTTATCTCTGCCGCCACGTCTATATTTTCGATGGATTGTTTTTTGAAATTGGTTTGTTCCACCGTCAAGCTGTATCTGCCCGGCGCGAGATTGGAAAAATTATACAAACCGCTTTCGTTCGTCGTGGTTTGCTGGGCGCGTCCGGTTTCGTTATTGGTCAAGGTAACATTCGCGCCGGAAATTACTCCGCCGCTCGCGTCCGTTACAGTGCCTTGTAATCCGGCTCGAAATTGCGCGTTGGCAACCGCCGCAAAAGCCAGAATCGCCAGACCGCAAAGCAGACCGCTAAAAAATTTCGCTAACTTTCTGTGCATTTCGGAATCCTCCAGGAACAAATTACTATCAAAAATTAAAATTGCGTGGAAACGTCGCTTTAAAGCGATAAAGGCTGACCAGATCTGAAATGCTTTTCAAACTCGCAGCCGGATAAATTTCGTTTATAAATATGACTTAGTGAATCGTTTTACTAAATCGTTTTAGTTGACTTCAAGACTTATAGCATTGTCTCCATAATTCAGTCAAGACAATTCTTAAAAGTTTGTTCGGTTAAAGAACATTTTTTATAAAATAATTTCTTGCGTTGCTCTTAATGATGTGCGAAACTTTGCGCTATGCCGCGCCGAAAAAAAATTTTATCAAAGGAAAATCAGAATAATCGAAGCGTCAGTTTAAAAGAACTGGCGGCGCATCTCGGTTTGTCGCCGACTTCGCTTTCGATTGTTTTAAACGACGCTCCGGCGGCGGCGGCAATTCCGCAGGAAACCAAAGACCGAATTTTCGCGGCGGCGGAAAAATTTAATTATCGTCCGAATTATTTTGCGCGTTCTTTACGGGCGCAGCGCAGTTTTACGTTCGGCGTAGTCGTGCCGGAACTTTCCGACGGTTATTCGGCGATGGTTTTAAACGGTGTCGAAGCCGCGCTCGCCAGCGAAGGATATTTTTATTTGACGACCAGCCATCTGCACCGCGACGATCTTTTGGAACACAACCCGCAAATGCTTATCGAAAGACAGGTTGAAGGAATTATCGCAGTCGATACGCCGATTCGTTTTCAGACGGATTTGCCGGTCGTTTCGGTTTCCGGTCACGACGAAATTAAAGGTGTCACGAACGTTATTTTGAATCACCAGCACGCCGCCGAACTCGGTGTCGGGCATCTTTTCACGCTCGGACATCGCCGAATCGCTTTTATCAAAGGACAGGATTTCAGTTCCGACACGAAAATTCGCTGGGAAACGATTACGGAAGCGGCGCGGAAACGCGGGCTGAAAATCGATTCAAAATTGACGGCGCAACTCGAAGGCGATTTGCCGTCGCCGGAAATCGGCTACGTCGCCGCGAAAAAAATTCTTTCAAATAATAAACCTTTCACCGCGCTTTTCGCCTTCAACGATATTTCGGCGATGGGCGCGATTCACGCGCTTCAGGAGGCAGGCTTGCGCGTTCCCGAAGACGTTTCGGTTATCGGATTCGACGATATTTATTTCGCCAAATTTAACAATCCGGCAATAACTACGATTCGCCAGCCGCTTTTTGAAATGGGCAAAATTGCCGCGCAGACATTGCTCAAACGGCTTTCGCAAAAAAACGAAAACGGCGGCGAGATTCCGCAAACTTTAACCGTCGAACCCGAACTCGTCGTGCGAAATTCGACCGCGACGGTCTCGAAAAATTCGCCCAAATCCGCTAAATAATCTCTGATGCCAGACGATAAAACAACTGTCATTTCATCAGCCGCGCCGCTGAAAATTCTGCTTCATTTCGGATTTCTGGTTTCGGGAATCGTGACAATTTTAACCGGACAGATTCTGCCGATTCTTTCCGCCAGACTTCGTTTAAACGACGAACAGGCAGGCTATTTTTTTACCGTTCAATTTACGGGTTCGCTCATCGGAACTTTTCTGACGCAGACGTTTGCTAAACGTATCGGATTTGCGGGAGTAACGATTTTCGGCTGTTTGGCGATGGCGGCGGGAGTTTTATTTCTGAATTCCGAAATTTGGCTCGTCTGCCAGTCGGCGTTTTTCGTGATGGGTTTCGGCATCGGAATCACGCTACCCGCAATCAATATGCTGACGGTCGAGCTTAATCCGCTGAACGCCACGTCCGCGCTTAATTTTCTGAATTTTTTCTGGGGAATCGGCGCGATTATCTGCAAACCGTTCGTCGATTTTTTCGGCACGCGAACCAGCATTTTTCAGCCGACCATAATTTTAGCCGTTTTACTTTTGGCAATTGGTTTGGCTATTTTGTTTGTGCCGCGCGAAAAAGAACAAGCACAGTTTTTCGCCGAAAATGAACCGAAAAATTTAATACCGATTTGGACGACTCTAACGGCTTGGCTAATTACGCTGTTCAATTTTATTCACGTCGGATTTGAATCGGGCGCGGGCGGCTGGATTACAACTTATGCCAACCGTTTTCCGTCGGAAACGCGCTTTTTTTGGCTGTCGCCGACGCTCGCTTATTTTTTCTTTTTTGTCACGGGACGCGGAGTCGCGCCGATATTTTCGCGTTTTTTGAGCGAAAACAAAATGCTTTTAGTGAGTTTGCTGATACTAACTCTCGGCGTTCTAATTTTAGTTTCGGGAAACGGTTTTTGGATTTTAATTCTCGGCGCGTCTATTGCGGGTTTCGGAACGTCTTCGATTTTTCCGACAAATATGGCGCGTTTTACAAAAACTTTCGGCGCAACCGCCACCCGTCGCGCCACGCCGTTATTTGTTTCGGGAACGCTCGGCGCGGCTTTAATCACACAGTTAATCGGTTATTTTTCAACTAATTACGGCAGCCTGCGAGTTGGAATGTATGTCTTGCTGGCAAGCTGTCTGAGCTTAATCGTTTTGCAAATCGCGCTGAGTTTTAATTCAAAAATCAGATTTTGAATTACTTTGATGGGTTTCTGCTTTGTCTCTCGTCTTTGAAAATTTGGAACGGATTAGTTTGCGTTTAATACTTTTTCGACACTTTCGTCCAATTTTGCGGGCGTCGCTGGTCCAAAGCCCGTAAAAACGCCGTTTAATCTGCCTTCGCGGTCAATCAGAAAACTTTGCGGAACGCCGCCGTAACCACTCAACTTTAAAAGATTATCGAAAGTTTCGTAGTCTGACTGGGCGAGCGTGTAGTTTAATTTCATTTTTTCGCCGAAACTTTTTATGTTTTCAGGCAACTCTTTTTCCGCATTCTCGTCTCCGACATTTAATCCGATAACTTCAAATCCTTTTTCTTTATATTTGTTCTGCAATGTAACCAGAGTCGGCATTTCAGCACGACAGGGCGGACACCAAATTCCCCAGAGATTCACCAGCACGACCTTTCCCTTGTAATCTTCGAGTTTGAAATCTTTGCCGTCCGCAGTGGTCATCGCCGCCTGCATAATCTCCGGCGAAACTGCCGGAAAATCGCTCGAACCTTTTTTTACGGCACTGTTATCAGAAGTCGTCTCAGGATTTGTCGCCGTTTTCGTGCAGGCAATTAAGCCCGAAAAAACTATACTGAAAAAAATAAAAAATGTAAGATTCCTTAATAAATATCTCATTAGAATTCCCCCTTGAAAAATTAAAAATCAAGCGTGACTAAAATATCCAAATTCGTAACTTGTGATTTATCAACCGATGTCCCGCGTTCGCAAAACAATCAGCGTGGCGATAACCAACATAAAAAACATTAGCATCAAAACTATCTGATTCAAAACTTCGTCCATCCAGGGATGCAGAAAATTGACGTAATCGCTCAAGTTTTTATCAATTTTTTTCGCGTCCTGAATCGGCGGCGGATTGCCTAAAGACGGTTTCGGCGGATTTTCTCCGGCTTTCAAAGCCGTTTCAAAATCATCAATTTTCTTTTGCGCTTGTGTCTTATAATCGTCCAAATCGCTTTTCGCGTTCGCAATAATTTTATCGTTTTCCCGTTCGATATATTTGTAATAACCGAGTCCGCGCGTTCCGCCGTGCGGGTCCGCGCCTTCTTCAGAAAGCGTATCCAAACCTGAAAAACGCTTCATCGTATCGAACGACCACGTTGCGGGCATTACCAATCCGATGACTTTTGAAACGCCGACGGGAACGCCGACCAGACCGGAAAATAAAATCTGCGGAATCAAAATCAGCGGCACGAGGCTCGTCGCCATTTCCGAAGTTTTGACCAGCGCGGAGATAAATAATCCGAGCGCGATGCCGACTCCGGCAGTCAAAATCATTATCCAGAATTGCGGAATTCCCGCAAGGTCGCCCGGCATTTTCAACAGCCCGACGACATCGAAAAATTTCAGCGGCAGAAACAGCAGAAAACATTGCAATCCAACGATAATTCCGAGAACAAAAAGTTTCGAGCCGAGATACGGAAGCAATCCGAGATTGACCATTCGTTCACGATTATAGACGGCGCGTTCGCGTATAATTTCCCGCGCCGCAACCGACGTTCCGAACCAGACGGAAACCAGAGCCAGAACAAAATAAAGAAAATCGCGCGGCTGATTTTTGTCCATCACCAGAAATGTTAGAAACGCGACAATCGGAGCTTGTGCGAGCAATATGAAAAGATTGAATTTGTCGCGCACCAGCACTTCCCAGTATCTTCGGGAAAGCGTCATCCATTGGCGAATTGCGCCGAACAGTCCGAGCCGCCGTTTCTGCTGAACGCCTTGTGACTGAACTTTTCCAAGCTCTTTTAACGGTTCATAAACATTTTTTTTAAACTGCGGCGTTTGTATAAATTTTTGTTTCCAATCTTCGGCAACTCGTTCGGTAATTTGCTGACGATTTCCGCCGCGCGCTAAATGATTTTCAATCGGTTCTTCTATCCGGTCGTAAAGTTCCTTAAAACTTTTCGCGCCGACGTGCGCCAACGCTTCATCCGGCTTGCCGTAAAAAACCAGTTTGCCGCGCATCAGCAAAACAATTTTGTCAAACAGCTTGACGTTTTCCATCGCGTGCGTCGTCAAAATTACAGTTCTGCCGGATTCCGCAATCTGCCGGAACAGCCGCATAATTTTTTCTTCCGTTCCCGGGTCTAAACCCGAAGTCGGCTCGTCCAAAAAAATTACCGAAGGTTTTGTAATCAATTCGACGGCGATGGAAACTCTTTTTCTCTGCCCGCCGGAAAGCTGGTTTATCAGAACGTCGCGGCGTTCCGATAAACCCGTCACGTCCATTACTTCATTGATAATCTGGTCAATTTCCGCGCGCGAAACGTCGCCCGAAAGTCTAAGTTTGGCAACGTAATAAAGCGTTCGGTAAACGGTTAATTCACGATGAATAATATCGTCCTGCGGCACGTAGCCGATTGATTGTTTGAGCGCGTCGAGATTTTGATAAAGGTCGAGATTATTTATCAAAACGCTGCCGCCCGACGCGGGACGCATCCCGTTCATCGCGTCCATCAGCGTCGATTTTCCCGCGCCCGAAGGACCTAAAAGTCCGACAAATTCATTCGGCTGAATTGATAGCGAAACATTGTCGAGCAAGCGAATTTGTCCGCCGCCCGCGCGATTTGCGACATCCTTTGTAATGTTGACCGAATCAATCCGCGTCTTCGAGCGCGTGTCGAAAACGCCGATGTTTCCCGCGTTGTCAACACGAATTTGAAACGCGCCGATTTGCACCGCATCCTGCGGCGAAATCGCGTGGCGCGAAATTTTTTGCCCGTTGACATACACGCCGTTGGTCGAATTTAAATCTTCGACGACGATTGCGCCGTTAGACTGCGCGAGCCGCGCGTGGCGATTGGAAATTTGCAGCCCGTCGAGTTTAATGTCGCTCGCGCCGTCGCGCCCGATATTGAGCGTTTGCTTTCCGCCAAAATTTAAAGACATCAAAAGCGTCGGCTGCGAACTTTGCTGCGACGAAGCAGAAAGTTTCTGCGACATATCGCCTTTGATAATCATCGTTTTCGAGCCGCTTTGTTCGGACTGTAAATCCTGCAAAACGGCAAGCTGGCTAATCGCCACAGCGCGTTGTCCGGCGAGACTGTGACCTTTCGGCGCGATGTTTGCGGGCGAATTAAAACGCAGAACGGGACCATTTAATCCAAGCTGAATTTCGTCCGCGTGATAAACCGGAGTCGGCGCGGAAATCCGCTGACCGTTGACCAGAGTTCCATTAAAACTTTTATTATCGGTCAGTATAAAATCTTTTCCCTGCCGCGAAATTTCCGCGTGCAGGCGCGAGACCATCACGGCTGAGGCTTCGAGAACAATATCGGCGTTCGGGTCGCGCCCCAACGAGATTCTGTCTTTCGTAATTTTATACGGCGCAATCGCGGGCGTGTCGGAAAATTCGATTTGCGCGGTCGAAGCGGAAAGCGGCGCGGACAGCGACGAAGCGTTTGGCGGCGGTTGATTTAATTTTATTTGATTGGAAACCGGCGAGAGCGGCGTGGAAACCGGATTTGAAAAATTATTCTGCGGCGCGTTTGGCGGCGAAACGCTCGCTCCGGCTTCAATCCAGACGACAATTAAAATCGGACCGCTCGCGCCGAATTGCAGGGTGCTGCCGACCGAAACGATTTGCGGCTCGACGACTTTTCGACCGTTGATAAAAGTTCCGTAACTCGAATTCAAATCAAACAACAGCCATTGCCCGTTTTGCCATTTTAGTTCGGCGTGGCGGCGCGAAACCATCGGAAATTTCTGATGGTCGAAAACGATTTGGCATTCTCCGGCATCGCGCCCGATTAGCACCGTTTCCTGCTGAAATGATATTTCGCGCGTTTGCCCGCCGGTTTGTCCTTCCGCTAAGACGATTTTCATATTTAAATTTCGGTTCGCCGTTTGAAATGAATTCGGAATTTCCGACGACAACTTATTCGCAAGATTTTACTTTAACAAAGGTCAAGAAAAAAGCGCGAAAAAATTTCCGCGCTTTTTATCTTTTTTAGGACTTTCTCAAAAATACAGAAACACGCACGAAGTAAGTGTGTTTTGCGTCATTGCGTCCTTACTTTGTGCGGGCTTCTGCAAAAAGTGAGAAAGTCCTATTTTTATAATTTCAAATTTCGCTTAATATCCGGTGTCGAGCGGCACGGGTTCAAAAGTTTTTAAAACATTTGCCAACTCGCCTTTCACGCCGACATCGTCCGCGCTTTTTACTTCGGGCGAATTCGATGTGGCGAGCATTGTAATCAGGAATCCGGTTTTTACGCCCAGACGCGCCGCCGGAATCCATAAACGCCTGCCCCAGAGCGTAATTTTATCGCCGTTTTTTGTAATTCCAGAACCTTGAAATTTTATTTCGTAAGTCTTCCAATCGCCGTCGATTGTGGTTTGCCCTTGTGAAATCAAGCGATAATCGGGAATTGCCGCCGACAAACTTTTACTCGATTCCTGCACGAGGCGCGGAAAATTTTCCATATCCGCCGACAACGTTCCCTTGCTGTCGTAATAAGTGACAATCATCTGCTCAATCGGCGTGCCGGTCGCGCCGACTCGCGCCACGTCAACAAAGTTTGTCTCGCTCGGATTTTTCACCCAGTCCTTTGGATAATAAAACGAAAAACCGCGAAAATTTTTCGCCAGATCGCCTTTTAAATTTTCCTTTGAATTTTGAAAGAAAATCGTATCGGGCGGCTGATTTAAAGCGCGCGGCAAAGGCGGCGATTCGATTTCCGTTTTCGGTGTCGCGCTTTCCGGCGCGGTATTTTCCGGCAGTTGCTGATTAACATTTTGATTGGCAGTCTCGCTTTTCGGCGGAGCATAAACCGTCTGACTCTGACGGTTTAAAAAATAATTCCAGATTCCCCAGACGGCGGCGCAAAAAATCAGAATTAGCAAAACCATCGAACCGATTCGCCAGCCGTTAATTGGCTTGACTTGTTCGGGCGAACGTTTTTGCCAAGGCAAATTATCGGTTATTTTAGCCGTTTCGTTTTCAACTTCGGGTTCAACGACTGCTGTTTCGGCAGCGATAGGAATTTCAGTTTCTTTTGCGGGAAACTTATCTTCGGCGGCGATTTGTTTATCAAGTTCAAGTTCTGGAATTAAAGATTCTTTTGTGTCGATTAAAAGATTTTCTTTACTTTCTTCGAGTTTATTTTCTCCGGCTTCGTCCTTTCGATTCGCGGGCGAAGCGGTCGTCAGCGCGTTAAAAAAAGCGTCGCCGAAATCACGCGCTTTCGGGTAACGTTCCGCCGGATTGAAGGCGAGAGCCTTTTCCAGAATTTCGTCAACCGGCGGCGGAATATCGAGCCGCAAATTTGTCGGGAGCAAATTTAAACCTTCTCTCTGCGCTTTTAACAGTTCTTTTTCCGTCGAGAAATTAAACGGAATGCGTTTCGTCAACATCTGAAACGCGATGACCGCGAGCGCGTAAATATCGCTGGCAAAGGTCGGGAATTTCCCGTCGAGTTGTTCGGGCGCGAGATACGCGAGATTTTCCGCGCTCTGTTCTTCAAAGCCGTCAAACACGCCGAAATCCGCCACTTTAACCTGTTCCGCGCCGGTTTCCGTCACGCCGAGAATGATATTTTTCGGTTTCAGATTGCGATGCAGAACGCCGTTTCGATGCGCTTCGCCGACGGCGTTGGCGGCTTGCCGGATAATGCGGGCGGTTCGCATCGTATTAAATTGAACGCCGGAATGAAATTTTTCCTTGAGCGAGAAACCGTCAACGTATTCCGTGATAATAAAAGGAAAACCTTCGAGCAATTCGCCGGAATCAAAAAGATGCGCGACGTTCGGATGATTGACGTGCGAGAGCGAAACCCGTTCTTCAGCCAGAATTTTGCTCGACAAATCGTCCGCGTCTTCTTCCATCAAAACGCGCACGACCGCCTTTTTCCCGTCGCCAATTTTATCTTCCGCCAGATAAATAAATCCGGTTTCGTCTTCGCCTAGTTCTTTGACAACCGAGTAGCGACCTTTGACCGTCTGCCCGATTAAGATTTCGGGATTTTCCCACGTCAAAGCCTCTCTGCCCGTCGGATTAACGGCGCGGTCTCCGAGTTTTGCCTGGCTTGCCGGAACTTCGTTCGGGCGAATCAAACGCGCGACGGGTTTTGCGGTCGGCAAAGGCGTTTCCGGTTTAGAAATCTGTGGTTCTTTTTCGGAAACCGAACTTTGTTTCGCGGCAGGAAAATTGTCCGTCGCAGGTATTTGAAAAACGTTTTTTGTCGGGAAATTTTGTTCGGGATTGACCAGCACCGGAATTTCCGCAAACGTTTTGCTGCGTTCCCTGTTTGCCGGAGTCCGGTTTAAGACACTGGTGAAAATTCCTTTTGTCTGCCCGCCGGAAGATGCGGCGGAAACGAGTCTCGCGCCGTCGTTGGCGCAAAATCTTTGAACGCCTTCTTCATAACTTTGACTGCACTTTGGACAATAAAGCATTTTTTCCTTGACTGCTGAAACCGCCATCTGAATAGTTAATCCTCTCTGCTAAAAGTAAAGCATTAGAAATGCCTTACGGGTGAGATACGCTCAATCGGATTATATTTTCAAGAAACAGCAGATTTATATTTAACTTTTTTCGGCTTTGTTTAATTTGTCGAGCAAATCCGTTTTCTCGCCGTCGAGTTTGATGGCTTGCTGATAAACGCGAGCGGCATCCTTATTTTTTCCGGCTTTTACGAGCGCGTCGCCGACCGATTCAAATTCCTGCGAGAGCCGTTTTTTCTCGTTGGTCGAAACGACGCGCAGCGCGCGCGTCAAAGTTCGTTCAGCTTCCGCGAAATTTCCGCGCCGCAAATAAAGCGAACCGAGCAGCGTGTAGGAAACAAAGCTGTTCGGGCTGACTTCGACGCTGCGTTTCAAAAGTCGTTCGGCTTCGTCGTAACTTCCGCGCGTCGTCAGAGCGCGCCCCAAAAGAAAAAGCGCGGTCGGATTTTTCGGGTCGGAGCGCAAAGCGCGACGCAAAAGCTGTTCGGATTCGGTAAAACGCTGCTGCGACTGCATCACGTCGGCGACCAGAATCATCGTCGGCACATCCGACGACAGACGAATCGCGTCACGATACGCCGCGTCCGATTCATCAGTTTTTCCGAGACGGCGCAAAAGTCTGCCCAAGTGAGCGTAAGCCAGAGCGAAATTCGGGTCAAGTTTTATCGCCTGCCGATAAGCACTTTGCGTCTCGTTTCCAATCTGACCGCGCAATTCCAGAGCCGCGCCGAGTTGGTCGTAAGCGACAGCGTTATTTGAATCAAGCTGAATCGCTTTTCGCGCCATTTTTTCGGCTTCCGCGTAACGGTCGCCGAGATTCGCGCCTGTGACCGGCTGGGTCAGAATAAAACTAAGCGCGATGTGCGCTTCCGGGCTGTTCGGTTCGAGCGCAATCGCCTGTCGATAGGCATTTTCGGCTTCTTCCCAACGCTGCTGGTCGGTGAACAAATTTCCCAACCCGTAAATTGCCCGCGAATCCGTCGGTTCTAAATTCTGAGCGCGATGATACGCCGACTCCGCCGCGACGTAATTTCTCGCATCCCGCGCCGCGTTGCCCTGTTCGATAACGCGCTCGAATTTTTCTTCGGAATTATCTTTAGCGGGTTTGCCGACCGTAATAATGATATTTTCCGGCAGTGTCGGATTGGATTTCGCGGTTGAAGATTTCGGCTTAACTGTTTTCGGTTTAACTGTTTTAGTTCCGGCTGTCTCGTTTTTCGTTCTTAAATTATCCCTTAACGAACTTTTCCGCGACGATGATTTTGAAACCGCAGTTTTTGGAGTTGATTTTTTTGGCGATGCCGCTTTCTTTTCAGACGCGGAAGCATTTTTTTTCGTTGCCGGATTCGGCGCGCGAAACAACCCGCTGCTGCTTCCTAAATCCTGCCCGAAGATTTTCGCAGGAAGAAAAAATAAACATCCGACTGCTAAAAGAAATCCAAGTTGTTTTGCCGCTCTAATCATAAAAATTAGTCTCCAGGACTGGAACGCAGGCATCCTGCCTGCCAGATTGCGACAGCAATCTCAAATGCTTGTCTAAATTCAAACTTAAATTCAGTTCGGCATCTTTTGAACGCAATGCGTTCATTGCAGGCAAGATGCCCGCGCTCCGGTCAATCGGATAAATTCTTAGTTGGAACGCACCAGCCGGAAACCCAAAATACCGTCTTGCCGCGTGACTTCGATGCCGTTTCGCGTGGTTGACGAAACGGCTTTATCGCCGGTCTGCTTGCTGACAAAACCACCACCGCGAATGACGTAATCGGGAGTTTTATTTTTTCTGACGATTTCGCCCGGACTGCCCGGATAGGCTTTAAATTCCGAACTCGTCCATTCCCAGACATTGCCGATTAAATCCTGAACGCCCCATTTATCCGCGCCGTTTTGCGCCGAACCGACCGGCTTTGCCGCCGATTGTTCCAGCACAGCGCGGCGGTCTTCCCATTTATCGCCCCACGGATAAAGATTATCAGCATCGCCGTTACGGGCGGCATACTCCCATTCTTCTTCGGTCGGCAAGCGATATTCAACGCCGTCGCGCTTGTCGCGCCACTCGATAAATTTATTGATGTCATCGACATTAACGCGCACGACCGGAAACATTTCCTCGCCGACGACGGGCGAGCCGTTGACCCAATTTATCGGTGCTGTGTATTCCGTATCTTCGATAAATTTGGCGTATTCGGCATTGGTCACTTCGGTTTTATCCATCCAGAAATCTTTAACGGTAACTTCGTGCGCCGGTTGCTCCACCGGCAAACCGTCGCCGCGTCCCATCATAAATTTGCCGCCGGGGATTTTTACCATTTCATTTTTGGCTTGAATTACAACAGGTGTCGACTGAACGGTCGAAGTTGAATTCGGTATCGCGTTTCCGCTGCTCGACGCATTTTTATTGACATCCGTTTTGCCGACCAGACCCAGCATAAGCACCGCGCCGACTCCTATTCCAGTCAGTAACAATAATCCTAAAATTCCAATAATTACGAATTTCAGCGGCGAAGAACCTATTTTCGGCGGAATGGATTGAATGACCGGCTGCTGCGAATTTTGCCAGTTTTGCCCTGCGGTTTGATAATCGGAATTCGGCGCGCCCGACGGCTCGGTTTGATGAATGACGTTTTGCGTCTCTTGCGTCAAACCATATTGCGACGAAGAATTTCCAATCGACGGTTGACTGATTTGCATCGTCGCGTTTGCCGGATTGAGCGGCGCGGTCAGATTTCTCAATTGCGCGACAATTTGTTTCGGATTGCCGTCGAAAAATACTTCCGATTGCCAGTCTTCATACCCGTCGTGGCTAACGCGCAGGCGATGATTGCCGCTCTGCATGCCTTCGAGCAGCAGCCAGCCGTCGGGCTGACTTTGCCCGATTGAAACATCGTTGACAAAAATTTTTGCCTTCGGCGGATTAGTCAGAATATGCAGAGTTGAAACGGGCAGATTGCCGGTCGAACGCGAAGCGTGAACGCCGGAAGTTTGCGAGCCGAGCGAAGAAATACCGATAGCGTTTCTCAATTCTTCGACCAGAACTTCGGTCGAAGGAGTTCTTTTATGACGATCTTTTTCGAGCGTGTGACGCACGGCGAGTTCAAATTGCGGCGAAACCTGCACTCCGAAGTCGGCAAACGACGGCGGCTGCGCGTTCAAATGTTTTTGCATAATCGCCGGAATCGAAGAACCTTTAAACGGCACGTCGCCCGCCACCATTTGAAAAAGCATTATCCCCAAACTGTAAATATCCGCCGCCGCGTCAGGGTCTTCGTCCGCCCATTGTTCGGGAGCCATATAATACGGCGAACCCATCAATCCGGTCGTCTGCGCTTGAATGAATGAACCTAAAAGCTCGCCGGATTTTATTTTCGCCAGACCGAAATCGAGAATTTTGACCGCTTCCGCCATCGAATGACGGTTTTTCTGAATCATTATGTTAAGCGGTTTTAAATCGCGGTGAACGATTCCCTGCCGGTGCGCCGCGCCGACACCGCTGGCGATGGCACTCATCAATTCCAATGCGCGTTCCGGCGAAAGTCTTTTCTCGCGGTCTAATAAATCGTGCAGCGATTCGCCTTCGACAAATTCCATGACGAGAAACGGCATTGTGCCTTGCGCGACTCCGAAATCCGTGACGGCGATAACGTTGTGATGACGAATGGCGGCGGCGGCAAGTGCTTCCTGCCGAAAGCGCGTGACAAGCTGCGGGTCGTTGCCGACCAAATCCGGCAAAATGACTTTGATGGCGTGCTGCGTTTTCAGATAAGCGTGTCTCGCGCAATAAACAACGCCCATTCCGCCCTGTCCGATACGGGATTCAAGTTTGTATTTCCCTTCTAAAACCGGTTCGCCGCTGATGGTATGAAAAGTCGGCATCCCGTCGTCCGGGCAAATGGCGACTTCATCGGAATAACAACGCTTGCACTGCTGGCATTCTTTCATTTTTATGTTTGATAATACGAAAAACTTTTTCGAGACGTTCGATGAAAAAATTTCGCAAAACAATTTTAATTTGTTTGCCAATTGCAAGCAAGGAAAATAGAAAGACATTTGATTACCGTCTCGCCATTTGCCTTATGAATCGTTTTTTCTAATTTGCAATATCAGCCTTTGACGACGATATTTACAAGGCGTTTCGGCACGACGACGATTTTTACAATCTCTTTGCCGCTCGTATATTCCCGAACTTTCGCGTCCGCCAATGCCAGCGATTGCAAATCTTCCTGCGAAGCGTCGGGCGAAGCCTTAATTCGGGCGCGGAGTTTGCCGTTTATCTGCACCGGAATTTCGATTTCGTCCGCCTGCAAAAACTTCGCGTCGGCAACCGGAAACCGCGCGCCGGACGCTAAAATGCCGCCGGAATTTCCCGTCGTCGCTTCAAACATTTCTTCGGCAAAATGCGGCGCAAACGGCGCGAGCATCAAAATCAAACTCTGCGCGGCTTCGCCGATTGCAAACAAATCCGCACCCGTCGCCGTGTCCGGTTCGACTTTAAAATCGCCCAAAGCGTTTGACAATTCCATCAGCGCGGCGACCGGCGTATTCAATTGCAAAGACTCGAAATTCTCCGTCACGCGCTTGATTGTTTGATGCGTTTTTTGACGCAGTTTTTTTGCGCCGACAGAAAATTTATCAACAGAAATTTTTTCTTCAGATTTCCCATTCTGAATTTTGAATTTTGAATTTTGAATTTTATCGCGCCATTTCCAAACAAAACGATGAACGCGCTGCAAAAATCTAACCGCGCCGTCAATTCCCGTCTCCTGCCAGACCAGTTCGTTTTCGACCGGCGCGGCAAACAAAGTGAAAATCCTTGAAGCATCCGCGCCGAACGCCGCGACCATATCATCCGGGTCAACGCCGTTATATTTCGACTTCGACATTTTTTCGACGGCGACTTTCACAATTGAGCCGTCGGCTTTAATTTTTGCGCTCAAAATTTTTCCGCGTTCGTCGCGCTCTACTTCGACTTCTTCGGGCGGAACGTAAGCGGCGCGTTTCTCCGAATGAAACGCTTCGCCGACAATCATCCCCTGCGTCAGCAATTTTTTGATGGGTTCATCAAAATTTACCAAGCCAATATCGCGCATTACTTTTGTCCAGAAACGAGTGTAAAGCAAATGCATTACAGCGTGGTCAACGCCGCCGATATACTGGTCAACCGGAGTCCAATAAGCCGCAATTTCCGGCTCGAACGGCAACTCGGAATTATGCGGGTCGGTGTAGCGAAAATAATACCAGCTTGAATCAACAAACGTATCCATCGTGTCGGTTTCGCGCCTGGCAGGTTCGTTGCAATTCGGACATTTCACGTTGACAAATTCGGGAACTCTTGCCAGCGGCGATTCGCCAACGCCCGTAAACGGCGCAGTTTCCGGCAATTCGACGGGCAGATTTTCATATTTTTCGGGAACGACTCCGCAAGTTTCGCAGTAAATAATCGGAATCGGCGCGCCCCAAAAACGCTGACGCGAAATTCCCCAATCGCGCAGACGATAAGTTGTCGCCGCTTCGCCGAAATTATTTTCTTCGGCAAATTTCGTCATCTCGCGTTTAGCGTCTTCGGTTGATTTTCCGTTCCATTCTGCGGAATTCGTCATAAATCCGTAATCCGTCAGAGCTTCATCCAATTGACTTCGGACTTCGGACTTCGGAGTTTGGACTATCACCTGTCGAATCGGCAAACCGAATTTTTTCGCAAACTCGAAATCGCGCTCGTCGTGCGCCGGAACGCTCATCACCGCGCCCGTGCCGTATTCCGTCAAAACGTAATTTGCAACCCAGATGGGCAATTCTTCGCCGCTGAACGGATTGACGGCTTTCAAACCCGTGTCAATTCCGTCTTTTTCGACTTCCTCGTCGTAATCTTTCGCCTTTAATTTCTCCGCTTTAATTTCTTCAACTTTCGCTTTAATTTTATCGGAAAACAAATCGAAATTTTCCGTGATAATCGGATGTTCCGCCGCGACGACAATCACATTCGCGCCGTAAATCGTATCAATGCGCGTCGTAAAAACGCGAATCTTGTCAGAACCGTCTGCGTTAGCGGATGGGTTATTGTTTGATAATTCATTTGACTGAGCTTCATCCAAAACCCGCCCGCTAACGCAGACGGTTCTGACAGAAAAGTCCACAAACGCGCCTTCCGAACGTCCAATCCAATTTCGCTGCATTGTCAAAACGCGCTCTGCCCAACCCGTTTCGATTTCCGACATATCGCTCAAAAGTTCTTCGGCGTAAGCCGTGATTCGCAAAAACCACTGCGCCAAATCTTTTTTCTCGACTGCGTTTCCGCACCGCCAGCACACGCCGCCCGACGCTTGTTCATTCGACAAAGTCGTCTGGTCGTGCGGACACCAATTGACCTTTGTCATTTTTTTATACGCCAAGCCCATTTCCAGCATTTTCAGAAAAAACCACTGGTCGAATTTGTAATAATCGGGGCGATGCGCGGCAAATTCGCGCCGCCAATCGTAACTGAAACCGAGTTTTTTCAGTTGCGCCCGCATCTGGTTAATATTATCTTCCGTCCAGTCACGCGGATTCACGCCTTTTTTTATCGCCGCTTGCTCGGCGGGTTGACCGAACGAATCCCAGCCAATCGGATGCAGAACATTAAAACCTTGCAGACGTTTATACCACGCGAGCGCGTCGCCGATTGAATAGTTGCGGACGTGACCCATATGCAAACGTCCCGACGGATACGGCAGCATTTCCAGCGCGTAGAATTTCGGTTTCGCCGTGTCAATCTCCGCCTCGAAAGTTTTATTTTCCGCCCAGCGGCGTTGCCATTTGTCTTCTATTTTCCGTGCAAAATATTTCTCGTCCATAAAATTAGTCCAAAGTCTCAAGCCCAATGTCCAAAGTCTTTTAGCTTGAGCAAAAAAGAAAAGTTTAGCGAATAAATAAAAATCTATCCACTAACATTCGTCATTCGTAATTTGTAATTGAAAAAGACTGCGCCGCGTCGCTGAAACTTGTTTTCAACGAGCGGCTATCTAAGGGCGAGAAGATTGAATCGAGATAACAAAACCATAGTTTTATTTGTAACTTTCAAGCTGAATTTTGTCAAGCAATTTTAAAGAGCTTTATAGGCTAACGAATATAAGGTAGTGTCCTAATACTGTGGTGTTATATAATTTTATTTCATAAACGATTCTTTTGATACAATTTGAAAAAAGCAAATCGTAGAATAATAAAGAATATGAAACGTTTTTACTCAAAATTTAGAGTTTTCTTGCTGATGCTCGCACTGGGTTTATCGAGTGTGACGTTTTTCAATACGTTATCTGAAAAATGGACGGAAGTTAAAGTTGATTTGCCTCAAGTTCAATCTGATACGCCGATTTTAGTTTTTCCTTATAATCCTCCTTTCTACAAGAAATTTACTAAAGAAGATCTGATACAAAATAGGGATTTATCACTCTACGATATTGGGGATGGCTTTTCTAATTGTTTTAATCACGGGTTTGGAAATTCTGAGTTCAGAAACTGCCAAAAACAGCAATTTCAGGCAAGAAATTTCATCCTCAAACACTGGAGAGAAAAAAAACGCAGCTATATCATTTATGAATGTTCAGGAATGGATTCGGGAAGTGAAACATATATTTTTATCGAACCAGATGGTAATGGAGAATGGCATCTCATTTTGAGAAGCGTGGGAGATTTCAGTTATCAAAATCTTGAAGAAACAAAAGGCTATTCAGTAAAATATAAACGCGCAACATCTGATGATGATTATCCGTTTGAGATCGGGACATATTTCTTATTAGTTCTTGATGAAAACGGAAAAGAAGCAGATAAATTTTGATTTGCTGATTTTGTGAAACACTCATGCTATCAATAATTCTCTTTACTTTTGTTTTTAACACTCTGTTTTTGTTTAAAACAAAACTGTCTTAAAAACGATTGTTTTTCAGCACCACACAGTTAGGATGCTGCCCGAAATAACGAAATATTGAAAAGATACTTTGTTTCGTGCTATCTTTATAAATGCTAAAAGTTTAAGAGTTTTTACATATTCAAACTTTAATGATAAAAAACTTAATTTTGCCGACAGTCGAAACTTGAAATTGTAGAGTTTAAAATTGACTGTCCGCCGCAAAACAAGGAGATACGGAGATGGTCAAACAAACTAACGATAAGATTGTCCGCGAAATTAATAAACTGAACGAAAACGAATCCGTCGCCGTTCTCGAATACATTTCCCAAATCCTTTCCACGAAACGCTTTCCCGTTCAAACCGATAAATTAAATAACGATGATTTGATTGCGTCTTTGTCCGAAAAACGTGAAAATCAGCGCGCGCGTCAGGTCGTCGAATGGGAAAAAACGCGTCGAAAGAATTTTCCGAAAGCAGCGTGAGAATATCAATTGCGAATTGCGAATTGCGAATTGCGAATTGCGAGCGCGAGTTTTGTCGCCGCACGTTTTTCTGTGTCTGCCTGGCGATTTTTGCAATTAATTTTTCTTTCGCGCAAACAATAAATCAACCCGATTACGAGTTTCTCGCCAATAAAATAAATCACGGCACAACCGAGCAGAAACGCGACGCGCTGTTTCAAATCAGAAATCTAGAAACGCCGGAATCATCCAGAATCGCCGTTCCCGCACTGCTCGATTCTTCGGAAATCGTCCGCGCGACGGCGACTTTTTCAGTAATTTTTTTGCCTGCGGATGAAGCCGCGCAAAATCTTCTGCCGCTTTTAAATGACAAATCGGAATTGGTTCGGCGCGAAGCGGCTTACGCGCTTGGCAAAACGCGCAGTTTGTTGGCTGTCAGCCCGCTCATCAAAAAATTTCAGCAGGAAAAAATCGGCGATGTCCGAAATGCCTGCGTTGTCGCGGTCGGCGAAATCGGCGACGTTTCAGCAATTGATTTTCTGACGCGAATCTTACAAAAAAAACCGAAAAAAGAAGATGACGCAAATGAATTTCTGCGGCGTTCGGCGGCGCGTTCCGTCGGGCAAATTGCCCAAATAATTCAAACCGGCAATTCCGAAGTTTTCACGCCGCAAAATCTTTTGATAAAAACCGGAAACAATCCGCCTAAAATCGCCGCGCGGAATTATAAAAATCTCGCCGCTGATTTTCCCGTTTTCGGCGCGTCGGTTTCCGCGTTGATTCAAACTCTGCAAAATCCGAATGAAACAGACGACACGAAACGCGAATCCGCTTTCGCGCTCGGCGCGATCGGCGACGCTTCCGCCGTTTCCGCACTGCAAAATAATTTGAACGCCGCCGATTATTATCTCGCGCAAATTTGCCGCGAATCGCTCGCCAAAATTTCATCCGCCGCTTTGCAAAACCGGCAGATTCAATAATTTCGTTTGTCTGGTTTCAAAGTTTTAACTTTTCCTTCGCAGCGAATTTTGTTTTAATAAAATTATGCAGGCATTTCAACCACAAAAAATTAAAAAGAACGATTTACTTAAAAAGTTTAACGAAGTTCGCGGCTATACCGAACAGCTTTGCGCGCCTCTGGAAACGGAAGATTATATTCCGCAGCCGAGTGTTGACGTATCGCCGCCGAAGTGGAATATCGCGCATACGACGTGGTTTTTCGAGGAAATGATTTTGAAAAAATTCGCGTCCGACTACAAAATTTTCGACGCGAATTTCGGGTTTCTTTTCAACAGTTATTACAACTCAATCGGCGAGCGAACATCGCGCGATAATCGCGGCGATTTGTCGCGCCCGACCGTCCGCGAAGTTTTCGCGTATCGAGAATATGTTGACAAAAAAATGCGTGAATTTCTCGCGCTGGATTTGCCGGAAAAAACGCGCGAACTCGTTATTCTCGGATTAAATCACGAGCAGCAGCATCAGGAGCTTTTTCTCACCGATTTAAAATATACTTTGAGCCGCAATCCGTTGTATCCGGTTTATAAAAATAACTTCGCGCTCGCGGAAAAAAGCGAATCCAAATCAAATGAATTTGCGGAAATTTCCGAAGGCATTTACGAAATTGGTTTCGCTGGGAGCGGATTTTGTTTCGACAACGAACTCGGTCGGCATAAAGTTTTTTTACACGATTTTTCCATTGGCAAAAATCTTGTGACGAACGCCGAATTTCTCGAATTTATTGTGGATGGCGGTTACGAAAATTTCCGCTTCTGGCACGCCGAAGGCTGGGATTGGGTCAATCAAAACAAAATTTCCGCGCCGCTTTACTGGGAAAAACGCGGCGGCGAATGGTTTAATTTTACGCTTTCCGGTTTGCGAAAATTAAAGACGGACGCGCCGGTTTGTCACGTTTCCTTTTACGAAGCGGCAGCGTTCGCCGAATGGAAAAAGATGCGGCTTCCGACCGAATTTGAATGGGAAATCGCGGCGGAAAAATTCGACTGGGGCTTGCGCTGGGAATGGACGAATTCGGCGTATTTGCCTTTTCCAAATTTCAAAAAAGCGGCGGGCGCAATCGGCGAATACAACGGAAAGTTTATGATAAATCAGATGGTTTTGCGCGGCGCGTCGGTCGCTACGCCCGCGAATCACAGCCGCAAAACTTACCGCAATTTTTTCCATCCGCCGCTTCGCTGGCAATTTACGGGAATCCGTTTAGCGAAATAAAAACTTAGCCGCGAATTACACAAATCGCGCGAAAAAAAGAAATAAAAAAATTCGTGTGATTCGTGCAATTCGCGGCAAAAAAATAAAATGCAATCATCGAACGCAGTTCAGCAAAATGCTTTCGCCGCCGAAGTTTTACGCGGTTTTTCTTCAATGCCGAAATTTTTGTCGTCAAAATATTTTTACGACGACGAAGGCTCGCGTCTTTTCCGGCAGATTATGGATTTGCCGGAATACTACCTGACGCGCTCGGAATTTGAAATTTTTTCGATGCGGACACGGGAAATTTACGAATCGTTCGCCGCCGGATTTTCCGGTTTTGATTTAATCGAACTCGGCGCGGGCGACGGCACGAAAACCGCCGTGCTGATTGATTATTTTCTCCGGCAGAAAGCCGATTTTACATACACGCCGATTGATATTTCGCAGGAAGCGGTTGACAGTTTGACCGAAAACTTTAGAAAAAAATTTCCCGATTTGAACATTAACGCGAAAACGGGCGACTATTTTCGCATTCTCGAATCATTAAAATCCGAAGCGGCGCGACCGAAAATTATTTTGTTTTTAGGCTCGAACATCGGTAATTTTTCGCGCGCGCGTTCAATCGAATTTTTTAAAAGTCTGCGCGCCGTAATGAATAAAAATGACGCGCTTTTCGTCGGCTTCGATTTGCAGAAAGACCCGCGCGTAATCCTCGCTGCTTACGACGACGCGCGCGGCGTAACGGCGAAATTTAATTTGAATCTGCTGAACAGAATTAACCGCGAACTCGGCGCGAATTTCGACACGGAAAAATTTTCTCATTATGCGATTTATCGTCCGACCGAATGCGCCGCGCGTTCGTTTTTAATCAGCCGCGCCTCGCAGAAAGTTTTTATCGGCGCGTTAAATCAGACGTTTGATTTCAAACAAGGGGAGCCGGTTTTTATGGAAATCTCGCAGAAATACAGTCTTGAAATGATTGAAGATTTAGCGTTGACAAGCGGTTTCCGCGTCGCCGAAAACTTTTTCGACGGCAAAAAATATTTTGCGGATTCGCTCTGGAAAACAAGTCAAAACCATATGCGTTAGCAGATGGATTTTCACTTACCATCCATAAATTACCCGCCCGCTAACGCAAGCGGTTCTGACCAGATGAATTTTACGATTTTACGTTTCGACGAGCTTTATTCGACGAATACGGAAGCTCTAAATCAGGCGAAACGCGGCGCGGAAGAAGGTTTGTGTATCGTCGCGCGGCGGCAGACGGCGGGGCGCGGGCGGCACGGGCGCGAGTGGATTTCGCCGAAAGACGCGGGAATTTATTGCAGTCTGATTTTGCGTCCGAAAATTGAAACGCGCTTTTTGCCGCTCGTAACTTTGATGACGGCGATTGCCGTCCACGACGCGCTCGAAGAACTTTTCAAAATCGAATGCGATATTAAATGGGTGAACGATATTCATGTTCGCGGCAAAAAAATCTGCGGAATTTTAGCGGAAGCCGTCGAAACGTCGAAGGGTTTGGCGGTTGTCGTCGGCATTGGAATCAATTTAAAATCAACGAATTTTTCTGCGGAAATTGCCGAAACCGCGACTTCCGTCCAAGCTGAAACCGAACGCGCGCCGAATGCAGAAGAAATTCTGCAAAAGCTGACTGCTTTTTTATCTTATTTTACAGACATTTTTTACGATGCGGACGGCGCGGAAACTATTCGCCGCGAATGGACGCGCCGCTCGTCATATTCGTTTGGCAAAGCGGTGCGGGTTAAATTGGAAAATGAAATAATTTTCGGCACGACGCGCGGCATCGAAGAAAACGGCGCGCTGCGTATTGAAACTGAAAACGGCGAAATTAAAATCGTTCAAGCGGGCGATGTCGAAATGCTGCGAACGATTTCAAAATGAGAAAAGATTTTCCGAAATAAAATACAAATTAGAATTTGAGCCGCCGCAATGTTTGGCGTAACGCGCCAAAAAAATATACAATCGAAATTATGGAAAATGATTTTGAATTTGAAGCCGACGATTTAGGTTTTGACGACGAATTACAAGATGAATTCGACGAGTTTGACGAACTCGAAGATTTTGAAATTGAAGAAATAAATACGCGCACCGCCGTTTTATCGAAAAATAATATGATTGCGCTGCTGTGTCTGAAAACGGCTGACAAAGGCGGCGCGATTTGCCGCGTTGACCCGCGCGAAGAACGCCCGTCGGTGCAGATTTACGACGACCCGTCGAAGGCTCTCGAATGGTTCACGAAAAGTTTGCGAACAAGTCGAGCAAACGGTTGGAACGTAGTTTATGACGGGCTGCCGCTGCGCGGATAATTTTTTGACGGAAAACCGAAAATGGAAAATGGAAAGTGGTTTTTAAACATTTTTCATTTTCCATTTTTTATTATGCTGCTGACAATTGACATCGGAAATTCGCTGACCAAATTCGGCTATTTTAAAGACGAATTTCTCTTTGAACGAATAGCGATTCCAACCGTCCGAACCGCAACTGCCGACGGGATTTACAATCAAACGCCGACACATTCAATTCATTCAATCGTCATTTCTTCGGTCGTTCCCGAATTGCATAATTCTTACAAAGAATTTTCCGAAAAGTATTTTAAACTCGCGCCGATTTTTGTTGACAGCACATTCGATTTCGGACTGAAAATCAAATATCATCCGCCGGAAAATCTCGGCATCGACAGAATCGTTGACGCTTTCGCGGCGGTCGAAAAATACGGAAAACCCTGCATAATTTGCGATTTCGGGACGGCGACGACGATTGACGCGGTAAATTCAAACGGCGAATTCTTGGGCGGAATTATCGCGCCCGGAATTAAAACTTTTGCCGATTCGCTGCACTCGAAAACTTCAAAATTGCCGCAGGTCGAAATTAAAAAATCCGCGAGCGTCATCGGCGATTCGACCGTCGCTTCGATTCAAGCCGGTATTTTTTTCGGCTACATTGGATTAGTTGAAAATATTTTGAAAAAAATGTTTGAAGAATTGGGCGCAAAGCCGCGCATCGTGGCGACCGGCGGTTTTGCCGAACTGATTAGCGAAAGCGTCGAGTTAATCGAAACCGTTGATAAAAATCTGACGCTCGACGGGCTGCGTTTGATTTACGAAAAAATTTTAAAGAGATAAGCGGGCTTCTGCTTTTTCAAAAATGTTTGCTGACTGAAAAACGTTTTTCGTTTATACTCTTTTTACAAATTTGCCCTAAAGAATTCCAGAGGTATTTCTAATGAAAAAATTTATTTCGTTTTTTATTTTCGCGCTTGTTTTCTGTTTTTTTTGTCTGAACATTGACGGGCAAAAACTCGAATCGTCCGCGCCGACCGCGTTTGAAAAATCCGACGAACTGCAAACCCTTGTCAATCGCGCGGCGGACGAAACGCTTGCTAAATTCGCCGCAAAAAATTTGAAAAAAGAAAATCTGTCGATTACGCTGATTGATTTGCGAAATCCGCAGAAATTAACGATGGCGAGTTTTCAAGGCGAAGAAAAAATTTATCCGGCGAGCGTCGTTAAAATGTTTTATCTGCGGGCGGCGCAAGCGTGGCTCGAAGACGGCAAAATACAGGACACACCCGAATTCGAGCGCGGCTTGCACGATATGATTGTTGTTTCGTCAAACGACGCGACTGGCTATATCGTCGATGTTTTAAGCGGCGTGTCGGACGGCGCGGAACTGCCCGCGAATGAATTCAAAAATTGGGCGGAAAAACGCGAGCAGGTGCAGCGTCATTACGACGCGCTCGGCTACGAAAACATCAATGTCAAACAAAAAACTTTTTGCGAAGATGCCTACGGGCGCGAGCAGCAATTCCGCGACGGCGGCAAAAACCGCAACAAATTAACCACCGATGCGACCGCGCGACTCTTGACGGAAATCGTTTTGGGCAAAGCCGTCAATGCGGCGCGCTCGCAGAAAATGATGGATTTGATGAAACGCGATTGGGAAGGAACTTCGACCGACCCTGACGACCAGGCGCATGGTTTTTCGGGAATCGCTCTAAATGCGATGAATTTGAAAGGCGCGCGCCTTTGGTCGAAAGCCGGTTGGACATCCGAAGACCGCCACGATGCCGCCTACATCGAAACGCCCGACGGTTTGAAATTCGTTCTCGTAACTTTTACAACCAATGCCGCAAACGAACGCGAAATTATTCCGAACGTCGCGCAAATAGTTTTAGAAAATCTGAAGACGATAAAAAATTAAGCGAAAAAGCCAGGTTTGAATAATCAACCCGCTTTTTCACTTTTACGGCAACTCCGTTTCGTTTCAACTCATCTCTTTAACTGCAAGCGATGTTTGCAAATTGATTTCCTTCTCTCCCCGAATCGAGGAATCTGAATAATCTTTTAGAGAAAAATTTGGAGGAGAGTATGAATTTATTGAAAAAATTATCGGCGGCGGTTCTCGGAATCATCTTTTGTCTAGGTCTTTTTGCTGCTACAAGCAATGCGCAATGGAACAGAGGCGAAAACCGGCAGAATCAAAATTGGCAGAATCGCAACCGTCGATACGGGCGAATTTCCCCGCAGGAATATCGCCACTTATCGCGTGAAAGATATCGTCTTTATCGCTCCAGACAACGCGCTTATCGTGACGGCTACGTAAGCAGTAACGAAAGGCGCAGATTGCAGAAACAACATCGGAAATACCGTCGCAATGTTCGCCGCGACCGCCGCGATAGAAACTAAACACCGGCTGGAAATTTTACAACCGCAAAAGGAACGGTTTTATAAATCGTTCCTTTTGTGTTTTGCCTTTATTTTTGTTTCTAAAATTTTATTTTTTTTTTCGACCATTTACGATTCTCTTTCGTCTTATTATTCGGGAAGGGAAAAAATAAAACTTTAGAACGAATTTCGGAGGGAAAAAATGAGAAAAATATATTTAATGTTTGCGGCGATAGTTATAGTTTGCGGTTTGTCGGCGGTTTCATTCGCGCAGACCAGTTCATATCATCATAGAGGATGGTATAAAAAGAATATCAACAAACGTCAGGAAAATCAGCAAGACCGCATTGCTCAAGGAATTAACTCGGGTCAATTAAATTCGCGGGAAGCCGCGCGGCTTGAAAGACGGGAAACACGGCTTAACCAGAGGGAAGCCAGATATCGCAGTTCGGGCGATGGATTATCACTGCGCGAACGCGGAAAATTGGAACGCGATTTGAATCGGGAAAGCCGCGGTATCTATCGCCAAAAACACGATAAACAAACACAGCCTAATTAAAAATTATTTGAGGTGAAAATTTACTAAAGACGGGCTTCGGCTCGTCTTTTTTATTTCTGGTTTCGGCGGAAAAGAGTTAAACTTTTCATCGAATAAATCTCTTTTGCTTCTAATCAAAATATGAAAAAATATAATTTTCCGTCGTTTATTTTAACCGCGATTCTGCTGCTCGCTTTTTCGCTTTTGACTTTCGCGCAGACGATGCCTAAAGATGCCGACCCGAAACTTTGGGCGCGAGCTTTAGAAATTCATAAAAGGGCGATAATTGTTGACGGTCACAACGATATTACCAGCCCGATGGTTGATGAAGATTTGAATTTGGCGACTTCGACCGTCGGCAAATTTCACAAGGACGGCGACCCGTTTCACACGGATTTGCAGCGTTTCCGGCAATCGGGAATCACGGGCGAATTTTTTTCAATTTACGTTTCGGGCGATACGCTTAAGACGGGCGGCGCGGCGCGGCGGGCGATGGATTTGATTGACGCGACTTACCGCGAAGTCGAACGGCATCCCGAAGAATTGACGTTCTGCACAACTGCCGCGCAAATTCGTGAAGCAAAAAAACAAAATAAAATCTGCGCTTTGATGGGCATCGAAGGCGGTTACGCGATTGAAAATTCGCTTTACGCGCTGCGCGATTTTTATCGTCTCGGCGTGCGTTATATGACTTTGACGCACAATGTTTCGCACGATTGGGCGGACGCGCACAACGACACGCCGAAAAATAACGGGCTTTCGGATTTTGGAAAAGATGTTGTGCGGGAAATGAATCGTCTCGGAATGCTGGTCGATATTTCGCACGTTTCGGCGAAAACGATGTCGGATGTTTTAGACGTTTCGACCGCGCCGATTATCGCTTCGCATTCGGGCGCGCGCGGCGTGAACGACCACACGCGCAACGTGCCGGACGACATTTTAAAACGCATCCCAAAAAACGGCGGCGTAATAATGGTAAATTTTTACCCGTCGTTTCTCGACGCTCGCACCAACAAAGAAGAAAACGAACGCGACGCGCGATTAAAACCGCAAGTTGACGCGCTGCGGGCGCAATACAAAGGCGACGAGCAAGCCTACAACGAAGCCGAGCGCAAACTCTACGCCGCCAACCCGATTTACATCGCGCCATACACGCGCATCGTTGACCACATTGATTACATCAAAAATCTCATCGGAATTGATTACGTCGGACTCGGTTCGGATTTTGACGGAGTTCCCTTTCTGCCC
>JBPCRW010000024.1:0-5525 GCA_050996405.1 Pyrinomonadaceae bacterium
TCCGAATTCGGCGAACAAGAAAAAGGCAGTTTAACGAAGGGCAAATTAGCGGATGTGACCGTTTTGTCACAGGACATTTTCACCGCGCCCGTTCCCGAACTGCCAAAAACACAAAGCATTTTAACCATTGTTGGCGGAAAAATCGTCCACGACGCGAGAATTTTAAAATAAAATTATGAATCCAATAGAACAAAAAACAACAGTTTCAGAAGCCGTGCGAAAGCACAAAGAATTTCTTTTTCCGGCAGTCGCCACTTATTATCAAGAGCCGCTTGCTTTGGTCAAAGGCGAAGGCGAATACGTTTGGGACGATGCGGGCAATCGTTATTTAGATTGTTTCGGCGGCGTTTTGACCGTCAGCGTCGGACACGCGAATCCGAAAATCAATGCGGCGATTATCGAGCAGGTCAATAAAATTATGCACACTTCCGCTCTTTACGCGAATCCGAATCAATCGGATTTGGCGGAAAAGCTCGCCGAGATTACGCCCGGCGATTTGAAGAAATCTTTCTTCACGTCGAGCGGAACGGAAGCTGATGACACGGCGATTATGGCGGCGAAACTCGCAACCGGCAGACAAGAAATCGTCGTCCTTCGTCACAGTTATTCAGGCAGAAGCGCGACCGCGCTTTCGTCAACCGGACATTCGACGTGGCGACCGCTGCCCGCGCAGGTTGCCGGAATTGTTCACGCCCGTGCGCCATATTGTTACCGATGCCCGCTTCATTTAACGCCGACAAATTGCGGTCTGGCGTGCGCCGAAGATGTCAAAGACGTAATCGAAACGACGACGACCGGCGAAATCGCGGCGTTTATGGGTGAACCGATTCTTGGCGTCGGCGGTTTCATCGTGCCGCCCGCCGGTTATTTTGAACGGGTCGAAGAAATCACACGTCAGCACGGCGGACTATTTATCGCCGACGAAGTGCAGACCGGCTGGGGACGCACGGGCGATAAATGGTTTGGCATCGAGCATTGGGACGTGAAACCCGACATCATCACGTCGGCGAAAGGAATGGCGAACGGCGCGCCGATTGGCTGGACGATTGCGACGGCGGAAGTCGCCGACAAATTTCCCGGCTTGACGTTCGCCACTTTCGGCGGAAATCCCGTTTCAACCGCCGCCGCGCTCGCCGTTATCAAATTAATTGAAGACGAAGATTTGCGGACGAACTGCAAAGTCGTCGGCGATTATCTGCGCGAAAAATTGGAAGAATTAAAAGAAAAATATCCAATCATCGGCGACGTGCGCGGAATGGGTTTGATGCAGGGCATCGAACTCGTGAAAAACCGCGAGACGAAAGAGCCTGCGCCCGAAGCGGTTTTGAAAGTCTTTGAAGAAACCAAACGGCAAGGCGTTCTCATCGGCAAAGGCGGGCTTTACGGCAATGTCATTCGCACGGGAATGATGCTCAATTCGACAAAGGATAATGTTAATGAGTTGATTGCGGCTTTGGATAAAGGTTTTGCTCTGTGCTAGTCAGAAAATTTTCGGGAGAAATAAAAAATGAGGAAAATCATATTTTTATTCGCCTTTGCGTTGTTTTTTGCAGCAACAATTTTCGGACAAACGGCTTCGGAAAAAGTTCAAAAAACGGCGGAGTTTTTCGCTTCGGCTTATAACGCGAACGACTACGCGCAAATTGAAGCACAGTTTAACGCGCAAATGAAGACGGCTGTGCCGGACGAAAAATTGAAAGCGTTTTTGGACGATTTGAAAAGTCAATTCGGAAATATTTCAAAACTCGGCACGCCCGATTTCGTCGCTCCGACCGTTGCTAAATTTCCCGCCGAATTTGAACGCGGAAAAATGGTTTTGCTCGTCGCGTTGGACGCGGAAGGAAAAATCGGCGGTCTCAGCGTTACCGCGCCGCCTTCGACAAAACCGAAAAATACTTCGCGCAATCAAACAAAACTGATTCTTCCGTTCAAAGGCGAATGGTTCGTCGTTTGGGGCGGCGATACGATTGAGCAAAATCAACATCAAGACGCGCCGAATCAGCGTTTCGCTTTCGATATTTTAAAGACGGACGCAACCGGCAAAACGCACAAAGGCGACGGCTCGGAAAACGAAGATTATTACGCTTTCGGTCAGGAAATCACTGCGCCCGCCGACGGCGTTGTAACTTACGCGGTTGACGGCGTTCACGACAACAAACCGGGAGAAATGAATCGAATGTTCGTTCCCGGAAATATCGTCGTCATTAAACACGCCGAGAATGAATATTCGCTTTTCGCGCATCTCAAACAAAATTCGATTCGCGTTCGTGTCGGCGATAAAGTAAAGCAAGGTCAGATAATCGGGCTGTGCGGAAACTCTGGAAATTCTTCCGAGCCGCACCTGCATTTTCAAGTCCAAAACACGCCGTTTTTTGCAGACGAAGGCAGTATGAAAGTTTTTTTTGAAAAGCTAACGGTTAAGCGCGACGGCAAAACCGAAACAAAAACCGATTATTCGCCCGTTAAAGGCGATATTGTCAGTCAAAATTAAATTTATGAAAGACAAATCAAAACAACCGGCGATTGCCGAATGGAAACGGCTTTACGAACTCGCCGCCGAACTGAAAAACCTCGCGCATTGGGAATGGATGGACGAGACGGAAATTTTCGGCGTGGAAAATCCTGACACAAAGGAAATCGGTTTTGTCAGCGCGATGGGAATGTTGGGCGAGCATCTTTCGGTCGGCGTTTATCTCGGCGCGAAAGGGCTTTACGGATTTTGGGATTTTCAGGAAGCGGGACTCGAAGCCGAACCTTTCGCGCTGTTTGAAATTCCGCAGCTTCAGATTTCGTTTGAAAACCGCGAACAACTCGAAAAACAAGACCGCGACGTGATTAAAAAACTCGACTTAAAATTTCGCGGTTCGCAAAACTATCCGCTTTTTCGCAGTATCCGACCCGGATTTCTGCCGTGGTTTATCACGTCGGACGAAGCGCGAATGTTGATTTATGCGATTGAACAAGCTCTGGAAGTCGCGCCGCGAGTTCGTGAAAATCCCGAAATTTTGGACGACGAAAGCGACACGAAAAACGAAGTCGTGCTGATGCGCGGCGCGGAAAAGCAAGGCGCGAAATTAGTCTGGCGCGATGAACGGCGCGAGATTCAGCCGCCCGCCGAAGAAGAATTTACCATTGCGATTCCGCAAGGGTTAATTGACGAACTGAAAGCCTTTCCGCAGGCGAAAAATTTCGTTCTCGAAGCCGCTTTGTTTATTATGCCGAATCCAATCGCCGAAAAAGGCAAACGCCCGTATTTCCCGAAAATGCTGATGCTGGCTGACGGTCGAAGCGGGATGATTGCGGGTTTTCAACTGATTGCGCCGAAAGAAACTGATGCCGAAAACTACGTCGAAATCAGCCGCCATTTTTTTGAAGCCCTGCGAAAAACGGAAGTCCGCCCGCAGGAAATTCTGGTCGGCTCGGATTTGCTTTTCGATCTGCTCAAAGGCATCAATCAACAACTCAACATCAAACTCCGCCAAACCGATGATTTGCCTGCCGTCGAAGCCGCCAGAGAAGGCATGTTCGGCTTTTTCGGCGGTTTGCCTTTTTGATTTTATGGACATCGAACAGATTTTGCGAGGACAATAGCTTATGACGACTTCCGAATTGAAAGAACAAATATCTTCATTTACAGCAGAATATAAAAATGCGCTTGAGAGACAAACGCAAACTTTTTTAGAGTCTGAAAGATTGGAACGCGATTTGAAAAAGCTGCAAAACGAAATTCAGCTTTCTAATGAAAATGAAGAAACAAATTCAGATGAAAGCGAAGATGAAAACGCGGAAATTATAGACTTGGAAGCCAAGCTGGAGAAATTAAAACTTGAGCTTTTATACGCTGAAAGTGAAGTCGAACTCGAAACCAGACAAACTCACGGGCGAGCTACGGAAAGTCATATCAAGGCGTTAGTCGGAACTGATGTAAATGTCCACAAATTAAGAAACAGAATTATTGACGGCAAAGCCTACATAAAAACCAAAAAGGCGGAAATAGGGCGCGAGCGCAGAGAAAATTGGGAAAAGCAAAAACAAAAAAGGACGCAGACGAAAATTCAACCCGAAAGCGACGCTCTTGTTGCTTTGCAAGAAAAATTAGATTTGGCGGAACGCGAGAATTTAACGGCTAATGATGAAGTCGAAGTTCTGAAAACAAAATTGGAAACATTAAAACTGCTCGTCGCTTTGGTTAAAGCCGAATAAATAAAAACAATATGAAAACACTAATCAAAAACGGACGAATCGTCACGGCGGTTGACGATTACCGCGCCGATATTTTTACGGATGCAAATTTGGATTGTCGGTTGTAAAATCTTCGGCGTTTGCGGCATCAAGCAGTTTGTTATCCGAAGCCAAAAAGATTGGAACGGGAAGCGCGGAATTTTGAAGCATATTTCCGGCATAAATTGCAGTTGCAAGTTGGATAGCATCGCCCGCGCGTAATGGATAAATTTCAAGAAGTTTTTGTGATTCGGCAATTATCGAATCGTTCAACTCAAGCAAATGATATTCGTTACTTGAAATTGTCGAAAAGTCTTTGGCAAAATCGTCATAATCAATTTGGCTGATTGTCGCTTCGCGCACGCGACGGTTAAAGGCACTGAACACTTCGATGATACTTAGCTTTGCCGTGATAATCGAGTTGTTGGAAGCGGGCGAAACAAGATTTTGAAACCAGACGCTTCCGATTTCTCGGACATGGCGTTTGACCAAAATACTGCTATCGGCGTAAAAAATTTGATTCATCGAGATTCGCGGTCTTCGTTAATATAGTCGCCGAGAGGTTTTTCGGCTGAGAAAATTTCGGCAAGTTCGGCGCGGCGTTCATTTGAAATTACATCGACGGTTTTGTCCGGCTGATTTTCCAATTTCAACGCTTTGCGGACTTTTGAATGCAGTGAGTTTTCGCTCGTGTGAATCGTTATCTCAACTTCCGAATGTTCAGGCAAATCGAGCGGCGCAATCGGGCGAAGCAAACCATTTTCATAAATTGCAGTAGTTGTTTGATTCATAACAATTTGATAATAACGTAATTTTGACTGAAAAGAAAATATTTAAAAATATGAAAACACTAATCAAAAATGGACGAATTGTAACGGCGGTTGACGATTATCGCGCCGATATTTTAATCGAAGACGAAACGATTTCCGTTATCGGCAAAACGCTCGATATGGAAGTTGATTTGACGATTGACGCTGCAAATAAACTCGTTTTTCCGGGCGGCATTGACCCGCATACGCATATGGAATTGCCGTTTGGCGGAACATCTTCGTCGGACGATTTTTTTACCGGAACGCGGGCGGCGGCGTTTGGCGGGACGACGACGATTATTGATTTCGCGGTGCAGAATAAAGGCGAATCAATGACGCAGGGCGTTGATAACTGGCACAAAAAGGCTCAGGGGAAAACGGCGATTGATTACGGTTTTCATCTTATCACGACCGAGTTTGAAGACGGCGACGAGCGCGAGATGTATCGCTTGATGGACGAAGGCATTACGAGCTTTAAGTTGTTTATGGCGTATC
>JBPCRW010000157.1:0-5637 GCA_050996405.1 Pyrinomonadaceae bacterium
GGGCGGCGGCGAACACGGCGATTCCGGCGTTTTACGGTTACAAAGAGCAGCTTGCCGAAGTCGAAAAATATTTGCAGGACGACAAACTCGGCATAGACATTTTCGCGCTCAGAAAAAATTCGCCCGACAATTCAAATAAGGAAGAATTTATCGCGCCGGTTAATCATTCGAGTTTTAAGATCAACGCTAACGATGTTCTAACGGCGGACGTTGTAATTACAAACAAAAATATCGGACATTCGTTTCCGCCGGAACTGAGAGATTTTTACGAGGCTTATGTCGAATTCACCGTTTCGGACGCGAACGATAAAATTTTGTATAAATCCGGCTACATCAAACCCGACGGTTATTTAGACGAATACGCGCACAATTACAAAACTTATCTGGTCAAACCCGACGGTTCGCCGAACGAATTTCATTATATCTGGCAAACGCGCGTCATTCCGCAAAACTTGGCGATTCCTTCGGGTCGTTCCGACGTGGCGCGTTATCAATTTACAGTTCCGGTTAATTTGCAGGGACAAATTAAACTCACCGCGAAATTAAAATATCGCCGCTTTACGAGAATCTTCAGCGATTACGCGCTCGGAAAATCCACTGATTTACCGAACGTTACAATGGCGGCGACGAAAAAAGACTTGAATATCGGCGATAATTCCGCCGAAAGCGCGAATCCGAAAGCCGTTCCCGATTGGAAACGCTGGAACAATTACGGCATCGCGCTGTTTGACCAGAGACAATTCGCCGCCGCCGCCGATGCGTTTGCTAAAGTTGCAGATTTAGACGAAAAATATCGCCCGTTCGCGCTCACGAATCGCGCTCTCGCCTTTATGGAAATTGACCGTTGGGACGAAGCCCGAAAATTGATTGACAAGGCTTTAACGCTCGACGCGAAAAACTATCGCGCTCTTTTCCAGCGCGGGCGAATCAACCGCGTCGAAGGCGATTTAACCGACGCGGAAATGGATTTTCGAGCGGTCAACGCGGCGTATCCGCGCGACCGTCTGACGTTGCAGCAACTCGGCGAACTCGCAAAAATCAAACGCGATTTTCCGTCGGCGCAAAACTTTTTCGAGCAAATTCTGGCGATTGACCCCGAAGACACCGGAGCGCATTACAATATGATGCTCATCTACAGCAAATTAAATCGAAAAGACGACGCTTTGCGCGAGCAGAAAATTTTCGCAGACTTAAAGGACGACCCGCGCACAACCGCGCTGGCGAGCGATTTTCTTCAGCGCAACAAAGCTGTCGGTCGCCGCAGTTTGCCGTATTACGTCAATGTTTTACAGCCTTTCCAAGAAAAATGGGAGATTTTAAATCCTTTAGCGTTTTTAAGATGATTCCAAAAAAGCGTTTCGTTTTTATATTTACTTCATTCGGTTTATTTTGCGCGACGCTGTTATTTTTCGTTCAGAAAATCGCCGCGCAAGGCAGCGTTACGGGCGAGGCGCGTTCTTATGACACGCGCCGCACGACTGATATTACAGACAAAAACGCGCCGAAAATTTTTGAAGACGTAACGGCGCAGACGGCTCTGAAAAATTATCTGCAAGTTTCGGGCGATAAATCGAAAAATTATATCTTGGAAACAACTTCCGGTTCGGTGGCGATAATTGATTACGACAACGACGGAAAACCCGACATTTTTCTCTTGAACGGCGGCACGATAAACGCTCTGCAAGGCAAAGAAAAAATGCCGCGCGCCGCGCTTTTTCATAATTTAGGCAATTGGAAATTTGAAGACGTAACCGACAAAGCGGGCGTGGCGAACGAACGCTGGGGAATGGGCGTTGCCGTCGGCGATTACAACAACGACGGTTTCCCGGACATTTTCGTCAGCAATTTCGGCGCACCGGCGCGGCTTTACAAAAATAACGGCGACGGCACTTTTACGGACGTTGCCGGAAAAGTCGGCTTAAATATAACGGGCTGGAACACGGGCGCGACATTCGGCGATTACGACCGCGACGGACGGCTCGATTTGTTCGTTCCCGGTTATGTTGATTTTGACGTGAATAAATTGCCGACCAGCCCTGCGGAAATCGGCAAGGACGGCAACACCGGACGCAATTTCTGCCAGTTTCGAGGTCAGCCCGTAATGTGCGGTCCGCGCGGTTTGACGGGCGCGAAAGACCATCTTTTTCATCAAAAAGCGGACAGCACTTTCGAGGATGTTTCGGAAAAAGCGGGCGTTGACGACGCGGCGCGTTCTTACGGTTTTTCGTCCGTTTTTATAGATGTCAACGACGACGGCTGGCTCGATTTGCTCGTTGTCAACGATTCCACGCCGAAACAGCTTTACATCAATAAAAAAGACGGAACTTTCGAGGAGACCGCCGCTTTGTCCGGCATCGCTTACAACGAAAACGGGCGCGAGCAAGCCGGAATGGGCGTTGCCGTCGGCGATTACGACAACGACGGGCGCGTGGATTTTTACATCACGAATTTCAGCGATGATTCCAACACGCTATATCACAACGACGGCGACGCGAATTTTACGGACGTAACATATTTGAGCGGCGGTTTGGGCGAGCCGACGATTCCTTTTTTGGGTTGGGGAACGCAGTTTTTCGATTACGACAACGACGGCTGGAAGGACGTTTTAATCTCGAACGGACACGCTTATCCGGTGGTGGACAAATTTCAGTGGGGAACGAGTTTCGCTCAACAATTACTGTTGTTTCATAACGAAAAACCGGACGCGAAAACCAAGCAGATTCATTTCGAGCGCGTCGCCGCCGCGCCCGGCAGCGGCTTGGCAAAATCAATCACGGGTCGCGGTCTGGCAATCAGCGATTTCGACGGCGACGGGCGACAAGACGTAGTTATTAACGATTTGGATTCCGCGCCGACCGTTCTGAAAAATGTCGCGGAAAATAAAAATCATTGGCTTTGTCTAAAACTCGTCGGCGATCCGGCGAAAAAAACGCCGAAGGATGCCATCGGCTCAAAAGTTTTCGTCATGGCGGGCGGCATTCGCCAGCGATTTGACGTTACCAGCGGCGGCAGTTACGCTTCGCAGTCAGACCAGAGAATTTTTGTCGGTTTGGGCGCGGCGGACAAAGTGGATAAACTGGAAATTCATTGGGCGGGCGGCGCAGTGCAAACTGTAGCTGTTGATAAAATTGATGCGCTGATGACCATAACAGAAGGAAAAGGTTAAGCGGCTCAATGATTTTCAGATTTTAGAATGATAAGTCGCGCTTGGGAACACAGACGCGCAAGCGAAAACAAATCTGAAAGATTTTTGTCCTGATACCTCAATAAATTCATAAACCGATATTCCATACAGCTTTCGACACAGATTCTATTCGCGGGCTTTGCGTCTTTGCGCGAGAAATTAATTTCTCGCGCAAAGGCGCAAGGGAAAATAAAAACTGCGATAACCTAATTTTTCAATACACATAAAATCTAGACGGTTTGATTTTTCATTCGGGAGTTTTGATTTCAAATGGCGGATTGGCAGCCGCAGTTTATTGTCAACCGCAACTTCGTGCTAATATTTATCTTTTTATAAACGCTCAACCGAGTCCGCTGCGAAACGGTGTGAAACATAATTTATCAAACAATGAGTGAACCATTAGAGTTAAAAAAAAACAGTCAATCTTCCGCGAACGAACTTCGCGCAAAAGGCGAATCTCGCGCAAGCAGAACCGGCGCGGCTTCAGAAATGGGCGAACGAAAAACTTTATCAAACGATTCTCGAATCGCGCAAAACGGCGACTAAATTTATTCTGCACGACGGTCCGCCGTATGCCAACGCCGACATTCATCTCGGCACCGCGCTTAATAAAATTTTGAAGGATTTTGTCGTCAAATCCAGAACGATGAGCGGCTTTAACGCGCCGTTCGTTCCCGGTTACGATTGTCACGGGCTGCCGATTGAAACATACGTCGAGAAAAAATTTGAAAAGCAGGGCATCAAGAAGGCAGAATTGAGCGCGTCGGAATTTCGCCGCTACTGCCGCGAACACGCCGCAAACGCGATGGACGGGCAAACCAGAGATTTTGAGCGGCTCGGCGTGTTCGGCGAATGGCAAAATCCTTATCTAACGATGTCGAACGATTACGAAGCGGAGACGGCGCGGCTGTTCGGCAAATTCCTCGAACGCGAATTCGTCTATAAAGGCTTAAAGCCCGTCTATTGGTGCATTCACGACCAGACCGCGCTCGCCGAAGCGGAAGTCGAATACAAGGAACATTCTTCGCCGTCCGTCTATGTTAAATTTCCTTTGAAATCGGACGCGGCTTTAATTGACGAAAAATTGAAGGAGCGAAATGTTTCGGTCGTTATCTGGACGACCACGCCTTGGACTCTGCCCGCAAATTTGGGCATCGCCGTTCATCCCGATTACGATTATTCGGCAATCGAAGCGGGCGACGAAGTTTATATTATCGCTTCGGAACTGGCGCAGGCGGTTGCCGAAATTGGCGATTTTGAACCGAAGGAACTGGCGCGTTTTAAGGGCGCGAAACTCGACAATTTGGAAGCGAAACATCCGTGGCTCGATAGAAGTTCGCTGATTATGAACGGCGATTATGTGACTTTGGGCGAAGCGGACGCGGAAGTTGAACTGGACGTGCGTTTTGAAAACAAATCTTCGGTCAAAGCCGGAACGGGCTGCGTTCACACCGCGCCCGGACACGGCAACGACGATTATGTTATCGGTCGGCAATACGGCTTAGAAGTTTATTGTCCGGTTGATAATGCGGGGCGTTTTACGGCGGAAGTCGAACATTTCGCGGGCGAAAATATTTTTAAGGCGAATCCGCAGATTGTCGAATTTCTCAAAGAAAAAGGCGTTTTATTATTTGCCGAAAATTACACGCATCGTTATCCGCATTGCTGGCGGTGCAAGCGTCCGGTGATTTTTCGCGCCACGCCGCAATGGTTTATTTCGATGGATAACAGGGCGCGAAACGGCGAGAAAAAATCGCTGCGCGCGAGCGCGCTTGAGCAAATCGAAAAAGTGAAATGGCATCCCGCGTGGGGCGAAGGCAGAATGGCGAATATGCAAAACCAGCGTCCCGATTGGTGCGTTTCGCGCCAGCGTCTGTGGGGTGTGCCGATTCCGGTTTTCTACTGCGCCGGCTGCGATGAAGCGATTGCCGACGCGGAAATTATCAATTACGTCGCGGATATTTTTCAAAGGGAAACGGCGAACGCTTGGTATAATCTCGACGCTAAAGATTTATTGCCCGAAAATTTCAAATGCCCGAAATGCGGCGCGGCGGAATTTGTCAAAGAAATGGATATTCTGGACGTTTGGTTTGATTCCGGCTCGTCGTGCGCGGCGGTTTTGGAAACGCGGAAGAATCTGCGTTTTCCGGCTGACCTTTATTTAGAAGGCGGCGACCAATTTCGCGGCTGGTTTAATTCCAGTTTGATGTGCGGCATCGCGGCGCACGACCAAGTGCCGTATAAACAAGTCGTCACCTACGGCTGGGTGGTGGACGGCGAAGGCAGACCGATGCACAAAGCGGCTGGAAATTCGATCTCGCCGAACGACGTGGTGAAACAATCGGGCGCGGAAATCGGGCTGCTCCGGGCTTCGGCGGCAGATACGACCAAAGACGTTCGCTGCTCGAAAGAAATTCTTGACCGCGTAACGGATGCTTATCGCAAAATCCGCA
>JBPCRW010000159.1:0-21142 GCA_050996405.1 Pyrinomonadaceae bacterium
TGTTCGGTTCGGTCAACGCCGGACTCGAACATTTTGCCGAAGGCGTGCGCGATATGACGGAATGCCAATCTTTATATTCCGATTGGCTCGCAAAAATGCTGACGAATCCGGTTCAGGGAATTGATAATTTTCGCCAAATGTTTGATTTACTAAACAACGGCGCGCCCGGAATGGTCAAAACTTTTTGCCAAATCTTCGAATAGTGATGAATGGTGAGTGGTGAGTTTTTTCTTTCCATTCACTATTCACCATTCATCACTCACCACTAAAAAAATGCCGAATATTCCAGATTTTGACACCGATGTTTTAACAGAAAGCGAAACCAAACTCGAAAAGCCGAAACTTTTCAAAGTCCTGCTTCATAACGACGATTTTACGACGATGGAATTTGTCGTCTATATCTTGAAAACCGTCTTTCGCCGCTCCGACACGGAAGCCTTTTCCGTGATGATGAAAGTCCACAACGAAGGTGTCGGAACGGCGGGAATTTACCCGCTTGAGGTCGCGCAGATGAAAGCCGAAAAAGCGATGAATCTGGCACACGCCGAAGAATTTCCGTTTCTCTGCACGGTTGAGGAAGAATGATTTTTATGAAAGGGAGAATTATAAAGCAATGATTAAATTGGAAATAATCGTTCTTGTGACAATGACCGCTATAATACTGGCTTTCTCGGTAGCAGGTCAGACGAAAAAAAATTCAGAAACTAGTTTAAGTGACGAAGATACTATTCGAGAGATTGTATTTAAAAAAATTCTGCCCGAAAAAACGTCTGACATAGGTGATTTGAGAGATTTTTATTTGTCTGTCGATGACGGCGAAAATCCAAGCAGTAATTTGCTAAAGAGATTCGATGAATACCAAAAAAAGAATCGGGTGAAAATAAAAAGGGTATCCGAATCGTTCATCTCGAAAAACGACGGCGATATGGTATTAGATGAAATTACCAAAAAGCAGGGCATTCTTTTCTCCGTTTCAAAACTGCGCTGGAAAAATAAGGATGAGGTAAAGGTCAACGCAGGAAGTTATATCGGCAATATGGGAAGCGACAGTTGCACATACATATTAAAACGGCAAAACGGTGAATGGAAGATAGTAGCCGCCGAAGAATGTGTAGTTTCTTAAAATGAATCAAGAAGAATTTTCCAAAAAACGACGTGAATGGTCGCAAAAGTCAATTGATGAACTTTTAGAACTGCTCGCCGCCGAAGATTTGCAGACGAGATTTTTCGCCGAAATGCGCCTGCGCGATGCGACCGGCGTTTGACTCGATTTTCAAACGGCGAGTTCGCCGCACGAACGCGAAAAATCAATCGAAAAATGGCGCGAATGGTTAAAAGAGCGCGAAGGAAAATTCAAAAAAAGATTAAAAAGAGATTAGCCACAAAGAAACACAAAAGACACAAAAATTACTGAAAAACTTTTTGTGTCTTTTGTGCTTTTTCGTGGCTAATCTCTTTTTGTGGTAAATTTTCTATATGAATGTTGACGAACAAAGCTACCGCGAAAAGGTTTATCAAATCGTCCGCGAAATTCCCGCCGGAAAGCTGATGACTTACGGGCAAATCGCAGACATTTTAGGCGAAGGCTACACAGCGCGAACCGTCGGTTATGTGATGCACGCCGCCGAAACGGAAAAAGTCCCTTGGCAGAGAGTTATCAATTCGCAGGGCGGCTGTTCGACGCAGAAACTGACGATTCCGCATAATATTCAGCAGAAAATTCTCGAAGACGAAGGCGTGATTTTTAACGAGAAAGGAAAATGCGATTTGGAAAAATATCGCTGGTTTCCCGAAGGCTATGAATCGCAAGAAGATGACGAACAGCCGAGTTTATTTGAATGAAGCCGAAAGTTTATCTTGAAACATCAATTATCAGCTATCTGACGGCAAAACCGAGCAGCAGTCTCATTGTTGCCGGACATCAACTGACGACTTTTAATTGGTGGAATAAAGAGCGAAAGAATTTTAATCTTTTCGTTTCCGACCTTGTTTTAGCCGAAGCGCGGAGAGGCGATGCGATAATGGTCGAAGCCAGATTAAATTTGGCGCATTCGCTCAAATCGCTTGCCATTACGGAAGAAGTTATAGAATTGTCGGAAAAAATAATGGAGTGCGGAATTTTACCCGCGAAAGCGGCGGCGGACGCTTCGCACATAGCGATTGCAACCATCCACAGAATTGATTATTTGCTGACGTGGAATTGCAAACACATTGCGAACGCGAAAATTTTTCCCAAAGTTTATGAAATCTGCGAAAATAATGGTTATAAGCCGTCGCTAATTTGCACGCCAAACGAATTATTAGGAGAAAATGACGATGAAAGATGAAATTATTGAAGAAATACATCGGGTTCGTGAGGAAATCGCTCGGAAATATAATTTTAATGTTCGCGCGATGCTTGAAGACTTACAAAAAAAACAGATGAAAAGCCAACGCGAATATGTTTCATTCGCTCCTAAAAAAGCAGAAAAAAAAGTTTCCGAGCGAAACAGCAGGATGAAAAAAGTCGCTTAAAAAATGTATTCATCAATCCATTTCAATTCAAAAGGTCGTGCCAAAACCAATGCTTCAAAGCCTGAAGTTTTGGAGAAATTGCAAAAAATCGTCGGCGCGGAAAATGTCTTAGTCGAGCCGGAAAAGGTCGAGCCTTACGGGGCGGATGCCGTCAAGGAAAAATTTCCGCCCGAAGCGGTTGTGTTTCCCGAAAACACAAAGCAGATGGTCGAGATTTTGAAACTCGCTAATGAATTTATTTTTCCCGTGACGGCTCGCGGCGGCGGTGTCGGTTACACGGGCGGCGCGGTTCCGGTTGACGGCGGAATCGTTATCGGCACGGACAGGATGAATAAAATCATCGAGATAAACGTTGACGATTTGTATGTCATTTGCCAGCCGGGACTGACGACTTTTGAGTTGCAGCAAGCGGTTGAAAAACACGGATTGCTTTTTCCGCCAGACCCCGCGAGCTATAAAGATTCTTTCATCGGCGGCAACATCGCCGAAAACGCGGGCGGAATGCGAACGCCGAAATACGGTGTCACGAAGCATTCGGTTTTAGGCTTAGAAGTCGTCACGGCGACGGGCGAAATTATTCGCACCGGCGGGCGCACGGTGAAAAACGTCGTCGGTTTTGATTTAACGGGCTTGATGTGCGGCTCGGAAGGAATGTTGGGAATTATCACCGAAGCGACTCTGAAACTTTTGCCGATGCCCGAAGCGACCGCGACCGTTCGTGCTTCATTTAAAACAATGGAAGCCGCGTGCAAAGTTTTGACGAAATTCACGCCCGAAGGCTTGCTGCCGATGGCGATGGAAGTTGTTGATAAAAACTGCATCGGCGCGATTGAACAAAATTTCGCATTTGGTTTATCTCCGGATGCAAACGCGATTTTGATTGTCGCCGTTGACGGCTTTAGCGAAGAAGTCGAAAAAAACGCGCGGATGATTGAGCGCATTTTACGCGAAAACGGTGGTTTCGATATTTTGCGTTCAAAGACCAAAGAAGAAGAAGATAAACTCTGGGATGTGCGCCGCGCCATTTCGCCCAGTTTGATGAAATACGGCACTTTGAAAATCAACGAAGATGTCGTCGTTCCGCGTTCAAAAGTTCCCGAACTAATTAAGCAAGTCGAAGAAATCGGCAGAAAATATAACACGTTTGTCGCCAACTTCGGACACGCCGGAGACGGCAACATCCACGTTAATTTTTTATGCAATCGTGACGACGCGGATTCAATCAATCGCGCCCGTCAATGCGTCAAAGAAACTTTCGCGTTGTCGGTCGCGCTCGGCGGTTCAATCTCCGGCGAACACGGCATCGGCTACGTCAAAGCCGCATATTTAGAGATGGCGATTGACGCGCCGACATTGGAAATTATGAAAGGCATTAAAAAAGTCTTCGACCCGAACGGTATTTTGAATCCGGGAAAGATGTTTGTGTAATATCAAAAATATTGAAAAAAAGTCCTTTTTGCGTTACTTTGAGAATATGGATTCGCTGGAATTTACAACTAAAATCGAAGACGGCGTAATACATCTGCCGAAAGAGTTTGAAGATTACGAAAACTCGGTGGCTCACGTCGTCGTCACACTCGAAACTCCCGACGCGCGAAAGGCGAAGAAAGACAAATTGTTTGCCGCTTTCAAAAACGCGCAAAAGGCAAAACTTTTCCAAGACATTGAAAATCCGGTTGAATGGCAAAGGAAGCTAAGAGATGAGTGGGAATAAGGGCATTTTGGACAGCAATGTCATTATCTTTGCTTCAAAAGAAAAGATTGACATTGAAAAATTGCTGTCCAAATACGACATATTTTATGTTTCCATTATCACCTACATCGAAGTTTATGCTTACGATTTTCAAAACCCGCTTGAAAAAGATGTCATAGACGAGATTTTCGATAATCTCGAAATCGTTGAAATCAACCGGGAAATTGCTGACCAAGCCATTATTTACCGCAAAGACAAAACTAAAAAGATAAATCTCCCCGATGCGATAATTCTTGCTTCCGCCAAATATGTCAACGCCGATTTATTAACGGATGATTGGGACGATTTTCAAAATGTAGATTCTGCCGTTATTGTGAAAGACCTTGGTGATTTGAAAGTCTGAAAAAGTTTTCGACCCGAACGGCATTTTGAATCCGGGCAAAATGTTTGTTTGATTCGCGGCATTTGCCGAACACAGCTTGAATTGAATTTCTGAAGTTATGAAAATAATTGTCTTCCTTTTCTGCGGCTTGTTATTCGCCTTTTCCGGCATCAATCTTTTCGCGCAGGATATGACAATTATTTTGCTAAGGCACGCCGAAAAAGACGTTTCGCCGCAAGCCAATAAATACGACCCGGATTTGACGGCAGCGGGAAAGGAGCGAGCCGAACGACTTGTCGAAACGATTAGAAAATACAAGCCGGAACAGATTTTTTCGACGAATTACAAACGCGCCAGAGAAACCGTTGACCCGCTGGCGGAAAATCTGAACGAGAAATATCGCATTCAGGTGCAGTCATATGATTTTGACGAACTTGAGGCGTTTGCCGATACATTGCTGAAATCAAATGCCCGAACAATTGTTGTCGTCGGGCATAACAATACGACTCCGGCACTGGCGAATTTGCTGATTAAACAAAATAAATATAAAGATTTGCAGGATTCTGAATACGACAAAATTTTCATTATCAAAATCAAAAACGGCAAAGTCAAAGACACGGTTATCGAGTATTAGTCCCGAAGTGAAAATGTGAAAAAGGTGAGAAAGTGAAAAAGCGTTACTATATTTTCGACAATCGGCTTTTTCACATTTTCGCATTTTCACTTTCTCACCTTTCTAAACTATGCGAAAACGATTTGTGATTCATGAGCATCACGCGACGCGGCTGCATTTCGATTTGCGGCTGGAAATTGACGGCGTTTTAAAAAGTTGGGCAGTTCCGAAAGGCGTTTCGATGAATCCGGCTGATAAAAGATTAGCCGTCCGCGTTCCAGACCATTCGCTTGGTTACATTGATTTTAAAGGTACGCTTGCCGAAGGAACTTACGGCGCGGGCGAAGTCAGGATTTGGGACGAAGGCGAGTTTGAAGCCGAAAATCCGTCGGAACAATTGGAAAAAGGAAAACTCGTTTTTACGTTTTACGGCGCGAAATTAAAAGGTAAATTTACGCTTGTCAAATTTTGGAATCACGAAAAAAACTGGCTGATTACAAAATTGAAAGATGAATTCGCCGATGCGGATTGGAAACTCGAAACCGTTTTGAAACCGAAGAAATAAATTAGCTACGAGCAAACACGAAAATTCACGAAAGTTTTATAAATTTATTTTCGTGTCCTTTCGTGTTTGCTTTGGGTTTTGGTTTTAATTTCGTGAATTTTCGTGAATTTTCGCGGCTAAAAATTCTTAAACGATAATTTGACTTCGCTGCGTCTTCACAAAATAAACGGCGATAAAAAACGCGGCTGACATAATCGCGGCGGCTGTCCAGAAAGTATGCCGGATGGTCGCGTCGTCAATTTGATTAAGCGCGTTGTTGAGCAAAACGCCCGCGATAACCGGACCGATTGCGCGCGCTAAACTCGCGCCCGACTGCAAAATTCCGAGTGCTTTTCCCTGTTCCGCGTCCGAAGCATTTTTTGAAGCGAGAGTCGTCAAAGCCGGTGACGCGAGCGAATTTCCGAGCGAGAAAAAAGCAATGCCGACGAGCAAACCGGCTAATCCGCCGAACGCGGGCGAAACAAACGGAACTGCAAAAAGGCTGACCGCGAGCAAAACGCATCCGGCGACGGCGAGCCGCGCTTCGCCGAATTTTTTGGCGAGCCTGCCGAAAATTCCGCCCTGCAAAATAACCGCTAAAATTCCGATGTAAGCGAACAAATAGCCATTCTGCTCGGCGTTGTAATTAAACCGTTCCATCGTATAAAGCGCGAAAGAAGTCGTCATTATCGAAAACCCGACGACGATTAAAAAATAAATTATCGTCAGCACGGAAAATCTTTTGTCGCGCAGCGAATCGAAAAGTTCCGCAAAGCGGTTGCGGCGGCGCGTATATTCTTCACGCGAACGGTCTTTGATTGGTTCGGGCAGAAAAAAGTAGAGCGCGACGGCGTTGCACAGAGCCATCGCTCCGGCAAAATAAAACGGGACGTGATTTCCGTATTTGCTCAAAATTCCGCCGATTGCGGGACCGAAAACAAAACCCAAACCGAACGCCGCGCAGCTTCAACCCATTCACTTGGCGCGATTTTCCTTACTCGTCACGTCGGCGATGTAAGCTTGCGCCGTCGAAATATTTCCGCCCGTGATGCCGTCCAAAATGCGTCCGGCAAAAATCATCCACAAGGTAGTCGCCGCGCCGACAATAAAAAATCCCGTCGCCGTTCCGAGCAGGCTGAAAAACAAGACGGGGCGACGACCGTATTTGTCGGAGATGCCGCCCATAATCGGCGAAAAAATAAACTGCATTGTCGAATACGACGCGAAAAGGATTCCTAATTCAAGCGGTGTCGCGTGAAACTGCGGGCTTTCGATATAAAAAGGGAGAACGGGAATGACGATTCCGAAACCGACGAGGTCTATGAAAATCGTGATAAAAATAATGATTAGCGGCTTGGTAAAAAACTTTTCGTTATTCGCAGATGTCTGTGTTTGCATTCTTTTCAAAGCGGACGCGGCGGTAAATTTCGTTTAGCGGCAAGGTCAGTTTAACCGACTGAAATTCGATTTCCGTGTCGGACTCGTCAAAGTAATAAGTTATCCATCGTCCATCGGGCTGGCGACGGTGAAGCTCGATATTTATTTTGTGCTGGTCAACAATCGCGTATTCCTGAACGCTCGGCATTTGCTGGTAAAAAAGCAGTTTTTCGCGCCGGTCAATTTTCTCGGTTGAAGGCGAAGCGACTTCGATTATCAAAATCGGGCGATTGCGAAAATATGGATTTTCGGGGTTTTCCTCGCACGAAACTAAAATGTCCGGGTAATAAATAACGTTTTCCGCCGCCCGAACTTTTATTTGTGAATGAAAAACTTCATAAATTGAATTTCGCAGATGAATTGCCAGAGCAGTTAATAAATTTCCCGCGATACGGTTATGGTCAACATCACTGTCGGGTCTTGGATAAATCTCTCCCCAAAAGTATTCACGCCTGACGGGACTGGTTTTTTCGCCTTCCAGATAATCTTCGACGCTCAGTTTAGTTTTTAGTTTCAATAATCCCATACGGCAAATTTTAGCAAATAATCGTTTCGTAGTAGAATAACAAACGTAGAATTAACAATAAACGAAACAAAATCTTGACGGAGTTTGCCCGACATGATGCGATTAAAAATCAACCGAAAAATCATTTTCATTTTAATCTTTGCGATTATTTTTTCTATGTATCAAGACACAAAAGCCCAAACGAAAAAAACAAAAAGTAAAAAAGCGACGGCGACAACTATCGAAACAAAAACAGCCGCGCCGGAAATCAGTTATACAGTTTCGATGTCGAAACCGTGGACGCATCTTTTAGAAGTCGAAATGCGCTTGAAATCTGCGGCGGCGATGCCGGACGCGGCGGAAATTCAAATGCCGGTCTGGACACCGGGCAGTTATTTGATTCGTGAATACGCGCGAAACGTGCAGGATTTCGCAGCGAAAGATACGAGCGGAAATAATTTAGCGTGGCAGAAAACCAATAAAAATACGTGGCAAATTGAAACGAAAAAAGTGAACGAAATTGTTATTACATATCGCGTTTATGCAAATGAATTAACGGTTCGCACGAATGAATTAAACGCCGACCACGCTTTCTGGAACAATGCCGGTTTATTGATGAATCCGAAAGGTTTTATCTCCGCGCCCTCAACTTTGAAAGTTATTCCGTTCGGCGCGTGGAAAATTGCGACCGGACTACCGAAAGTCGAAGGCGCGGAAAATACTTTTCGCGCTCCGAATTTTGATATTTTGTATGATTCGCCGTTTGAGGTCGGAAATTTTAACGAGATTTCATTTACCGTCGAAGGCAAGCCGCATCGTTTCGTTATCGAAGGCGACGGCAATTACGACCTCAATAAAATCGCCAAAGACACGGCGCGAATCGTCGAACAGGCGTATAAAATTTTCGGCGAATTTGGTTACGACAATTACACTTTTATTTTAAATTTGCGCGGCGGCGGCGGTCTTGAACATTTGAATTCGACCGCGTTGCAGTTTAACCGGCTTGGTTTTACGACGCGCTATCAAAGTTTTCTGACGCTCGTCGCGCACGAATATTTTCACAATTTTAACGTCAAAAGAATTCGTCCCGACGCGCTCGGACTATTTGATTACAACAACGAAAATTACACGCGCCTGTTATGGGTTGCCGAAGGCGGCACGGCTTATTACGAAAATGTTTTAACGATGCGCGCCGGTTTGATGTCGGACAGGGAATTTTTGTCGCAAATGGCAAACGGAATTCAGGCTTTGCAGAATCGTCCCGGACGTTTTGAAACTTCGCTGGAAGACGCGAGTTTCGATGCCTGGATTAAGTATTACAGACCGGACGAAAACGCCGTCAACAATCAGATTTCGTATTACGACAAAGGCGACATCGTAAATTTTCTGCTCGATTTGGAAATCCGTAAAAATTCAAACGGCGCGAAATCTTTGGACGACGTGATGCGTTATCTTTATACGGAATTTTACAAAAGAGGCAAGAATTATACGCCCGCCGATTATCAGAAAATTTCTGAAATGATGGCTGGAAAAAGTTTGGAAGATTTTTTTGCAAAATACGTTCGCGGCACGTCGGAGATTGATTACAATTCGATTTTAGACGGTATCGGTTTGCAGTTAGCGGTCAACGCGACGGGGCGCGAAACGGCTTTCTTAGGCGCGGATTTGCGGCAGGAAGGCGAAAAACTGAATGTCACGTCGCTGCCCGCCGGAACTCCGGCGTATGAACAGGGTTTGAACACGGGCGACCAGATTATCGCCGTTGACGGCAACCGCGCGTCGCAGACATTTCTGCAAAGTTATTTAGCCGATAAAAAAATCGGCGACAAAATCAAACTGACCGTTTTTCGCTTTGACCGGATGCGCGATATTGAAATCGTTTTGGGCGGGCGCGCGCCGCAAAGCTATAAAATTACGGCGGTTGCTAATCCGACCGACGCGCAGAGAAAACTTTATTTGGATTATTTCGGAACGGAGTTAAGATAATTTTCAACGCGCGCGGATAAAAAAAAACGAAGGCGGAAAATGATAAATCAAAACGACATTTTTCGTTTATCGGTTTCAGTTTTTGTTTCCTCCGACATTTCAAATTTTATGTTTAAAAATCGGTTTGCAAAACTATTTTTTATTTTCATTTTATTGTCTTTCGTCGGCTGTCAGCAAAACGGATTGCGACCGGCGGCGAATGAGCCGACCGCTCTGCGCGAAGTTTCGGCTTTAAAACTCAATTTCCGTTTTGAGCCGGACGTTCCCGAACCTGCGGCGGCGAAACAAGCGGCGCAGGCGGATGAAAGAATTCAGTCTGTCCAGAGCGATTTCGACGCGAACCGGACGCAGGAAGCACTCGACAAAACTCTTTCGTCGCCTGATAAACAGCGCGTTCTGGCGGTTTATCATCGTCCCGAAGACGCGCAAGCCGAATACCGTCTCGATATGTATGCGGCGGACGGAAAACTGATTAGCAAAATTACGCCGGGCGCGATGGCTGTGCATTTTCCAGATACGATTGTCTGGTCGCCCGATTCGGGAAATGTTGCATTTGTGGCGATGACCCGCGCGGGCGGGCAGCCGACTCCGGCGGAAACCGCGCCGACTCCGCCGGAAGTAAATACGGAAACAAATGCAAACGTCAAAGAAAACACGAACGTAAATGCGGAAACGAATACAAACATCGCGCAGCCGACTCCAGTCGAACCTGCAAAAGCCGTCCTGACATTTCGCACCGAGCAGATTTATTCGGCAAATCGTGACGGCGGCGATTTAAAACCGCTGACGCAAAATGAAGGTTTGATTTATTTTTATTTCGTCTGGTCGCCGGATAGTTCCGCGCTTGCCGCGCTTGCCGCAACGTGGCGCGAATGGCAACTGGGGCAGGCGCAAACCGCGCAGCGCGGAGAAATTTTCATTCCGTCGGGCAGACCGCGCCTCGTCGAAAAAAACGGGCGCATCAGAATTTTGGATGATAACGTGACGGCGGTTCATCCCGCCTGGTCGCCGGATTCGTCAAAAGTCGCGCTGGCTTTTGATAAGGAAATTCGGATTTACGACGCAACCGCCGATAATCCGACGCAAGCCGCAATTCCGCTTCGCAACCAGCTTCTGCTTTCATCAAAAACTTTTGACGACGGGTTGCGGCGCAAAGAACAGAGCGAAAATTCAAACGCCAACGCAAACGGCAACGCGAATGCAAACTCAAACACGAATGTAAATTTAAATTCAAATGTAAATTCAAATTCAAACGCGAACGCGCCGCAGGTTTTGCCGCCATCAAATTCCGCCGTCAGCGCGCTGCCGGATGAAAATTCGCTCGTTTCGTTTAACCCGATTATCAAACTCGAATGGACGGAAGATTCGATGCTTTATTTAGAAACCGGCTACGTTAAGGAAATGCAGAATTCGGCAAACAGCGCGCATAGCTATCTGCGCTGGCATCGCCTGATTTTCAGCCCGCAACCGTCTGCTGCAAATTAAAAAATAAACTGATTTGAGGAAAAAATATGACATACAACAGCGTCGGAGAAATTTTTGAAGCGATTGACAAAACTGAAGAAAAGTTGAGGCGAAAAGTTTCAAACTTAACCGATGAACAGGCAAATTCGCGCGTTGGCGGCGAAGGCTGGTCGGTTGCGGAAATCGTCGAACACATCGGAATAGTTGCAAACGGAGTTGTGCAAATTACCGGAAAACTTCTCGCCCAAGCCGAAAGCGAAGGCGTAAAATCCGACGGAAATTTCAATCCGCCGCTTTCGTTTGCCGAACAATCTGAAACAGTCCGAGATAAAAAACTCGCAGCACCCGAAAGAGTTCGCCCGCAAAGCAAACAAACAATCGCCGAATCGCTCTTGAAACTCGACGAAGCGCAAAAATCGCTGACGACGCTTCGCCCGCGCGTCGAAGCCGTTGACGCATCACGCGCAAAATTCCCGCATCCATTTTTCGGCGATTTAAATTTATATCAATGGCTCGTCGTCGCCGGTTTGCACAAGCTCCGGCATCTTCGGCAAATCGAAACGATTTTGGCGGAAAAAGTTTAATTTTAGAAATCAGTCGGATTTGAGTAGAAGTATAAAAATCCTTATTTCAATACAGAAATTCATGCTATGATTTCCTTTAAAAGGTATATCAAACCTCTGGAAAATATCGAAATAATTGCCAAACGGTTTTCGATTAGAGAGTTGAAAAATTCGAGGGAAAAATACGGCGGCGAAAATTGGCGAAAATTAAAAGGCAATGCGTATGTCGAATTGAACGACGGGAAAATTCATTATGCTGAACTGCATTGGTATGAGTGTCACGGCATCGGCAAGCGTAAAATAAAAGTCAAACGAGTGCTTGATTAGTTATGAAAATTATCGACTTTGCAATTTGTCTGGAAAATTCCGGTTGTGACGATTTGGAACTTAACAAAATTTATCCGGTTGTCGAAGCGGAAACCAACGACCCGGAAACTTATCTGCGGATTATCGACGAATCCGAAGAAGATTATATCTATCCGCGAGAAATGTTTGAAATTGTTAATCTTCCCGCGCAGGTTCAAAATCGCGTGTTGGAAAATATAGCGGCTTAAATTTCTTCACGATTTCGCTCTAACAAGTTAAAATAATCGTATGAAAGTCTTTGTTTTACTTTTATTTCTTTCGTGTCTTTTCATTTCAACTTCTCACGCGCAACCCGTCTGGCAGGCGAACACAGACGGCAAAATCCGGTTTTATCAAACGACCGATTTCGGAATTGTTTTAGCCGGAACTGATAATTCGCTTTACGCTTTTGACGGGCAGACGGGCGAACGGCTGTGGCGCAAGAAAACGAAAGGTTTGGATGAAACCGCGATTACGCCGATTCCCGCAACCGATTTAGTTTTGCTTAGTTTGGACGAAGGCGATAAATCGCGGCTCGAAGCGGTCGATTTGCTGTCGGGAAATTCAATCTGGCGCACGGATAAAGTCAAAGGCGATGTATTGCAGTTGGCGGTCGAGCCGCAGTCGGATTTACTTGCCGCCGTGCTGGTTAAAAAAGCGAAAGGCAAAGTTGGTGAAAATATAAAACGCTCGCCGGTCGTCCACGTTTTTCGGCTTTCAAACGGCGACGAACTCTGGAAAAAAGAATTGCAGTCGGATATTGAACTGATGCCGTCGCGTTTTGATTCGGACGCGGAAGTTGGTTTTACGCTGGATAATTACCGCGCGCCTTTAATTTTAGACGGGCGGCTTTTCCTGTTTTACGAAGGCGTAACCAGCTACGACGCGCAAACGGGAAAAGAGGGAGAGCGCGACAAATTTAAAGTCAACGAAGACGGTTTAGCTTTGACCGAAGCCGACCCCGTTTTTGACGAGCGAAATATCTACACATCGGGACGCGGAAAAATTCGCGCCGTTAATCGCCGTTCGGGAAAGGTTGAATGGGAAGCGAAAGATTTGGGTGTCACGCCGGAAATAGCTCTGCTCGGAAATGTTTTGTATGTCAGAACGGGCGGGCAGTTCACACAAATAAAAGACGGCGAAATAAAGGAAAAAGGCGATTTCGGCGTGTCGGCGATTGACGCTGAAAACGGCAAAATTCTGTGGCGTTACAAAGGCGCGGACAAAGGTTTGACGAATTTTGTTTTTGCAGATGCAAATACGATTGCGATTGCCGACCGCGACGATTTGATAACGATTGACGCGCGAAACGGAAAACGAATTGCGAAAATTTCGCATAAAATTGAAAAAGCGCAGTTTGTTTTAATCAATGAGAAAGGCGAAGCAGTCGTCGGCGGAACTAACGAAATCGCGGCATTTCAAGTCCAGAGTCCAGAGTCCAGAGTCCATAATCAAATTGAATTTCAGACTAAAAAAACAAATTTCCAGAGAGAAAAATCACTCTGGACTCTGGACTCTGGACTCTGGACTAATGAAGTTTGGCGCGTCAGACATAATCCGCCGTCGCGCGGAATTCTCAAGATTGCGGCGGGAATCGCGCTGCGGGCGACCGCGCTTTATTTTCGTTACGGCGGATTGGCGACATCGGCTTTTAATCTGGCGCGCGGCGGTTTGAGCGTCGCGCAAACGGTTAATTCATTTCGCTGGTCTGGATTAAAAGCGCGTTTTTCGTCGGTCAATCTTTCAACTTTAGCGAGTAATTCAGCCAAAAATTACGTCAGTCGTCAGATAAATGTTTACGGCATCGCGGCGCGAAACCCGAATCTTTTAAATCGCATTGGCGGCATTCAAATTCCGAACGCGGCGAACATTCGCGGAAAAATTATAAATGGCGCGATTGATAAAGCAACGCCGTCGCAGGCGGATGTGCAGGAAAGCGTTTTGGACAAACTCGACCCGACAACGCAACTCGACAAACTTTCAAATTATTTTTTTCGCCGTCAAAGACTTGCCGCCCTGCGCGAAAATTTTATGTATTTTTATACCGATTTGCCGTCGCCGTTTGATAAAAAAGGCTTGGTCGGCGTGAACGTGAACGACGGACAGGACGCGCGTTTTATTTTATCCGGCGAACCCGACGCGCGTTTTGTGACGGACGAAGCCGCCGGATTGCTTTATTCGGCAAACGATAATCGCATTCAGGCTTTCGACATTTTGCAAAAATAGTTGAAACTTATTTATAGCAGAAGTTACGCAGTTGGAACATCACTAAACCAAAGCTGGTTGAAAATAAAGAGCTTACGAGTTTGTTTGAATTAAAATCAGCATCGTAAGTTGTTGATTTTCGTTTAACTGCGTAACTTCTATATAGATAGATTTTTATTAGCCAGATTGTTTTTAGCGATTGTGACACATTGAAAAAGTGTCACAATCGCTTTCCGCAGTTTTTTCAAATCGGTCAAAATTGGATTCGTCTTTTAAGAATCCGTTTGAAAAACTCGCCGCAAAGGAATTTTTATTGTCGGCGCGCAATTGAAAACGCTTGTCGAAATCTAAAATCATCATCTGAAATTTAAACCAGGTGTGTTAAAAGTATGAAAAATTATCCGGTCGCGTTAATCGCAATAATTGTTTTGTCTGTTTCGTCATTTGCACAGAAGAAACAGGAAAAGCCGAACGCCGAAATAAACAAAATGGTCAGAGAAGTTTCCGCCAAAAATATCGAAGCGACGATTCGCAAACTCGTTTCATTCGGCACGCGCAGCACTTTATCGGAGCAGGATAATCCGGCGCGCGGAATCGGCGCGGCGCGTGATTGGATTTTCGGCGAATTTCAAAAAATATCAAATGATTGCGGCGGTTGTTTGCAGGTCGAAAAACAAACTTTTTTACAGCCGAAAGCGGCGCGTGTTCCAGAGCCGATAAATTTAACGAATGTTGTCGCTATATTGAAAGGCGTGACCGACCCGACGCGGGTTTATGTAATTTCCGGTCATTACGATTCGATGTGTTCCAGCCCGACGGACGCGAAATGCGACGCGCCGGGCGCGAATGACGATGCTTCGGGCAGTGCGGCGGTTATCGAATTGGCGCGCGTGATGAGTAGGCAAAAATTTGACGCGACGATTGTCTTTATGACGGTGGCGGGCGAAGAACAAGGGCTTTTAGGCTCGACTTATTTTGCCGAACAAGCCAAACAAAAAAATATGAATATCGAAGCAATGCTCGACAACGACATTATCGGCGGCGTGACTTCGCAGAAAAATTCTCCAGACAGAAATTCCGTCCGCGTCTTTTCCGAAGGCGTGCCGTCGAATGAAACTCCGCAGGAAGCGAACTTAAGGCGCAGTGTCGGCGGCGAAAACGATTCGGCTTCGCGGCAATTGGCGCGATTTATCAAAGAGCAGTCCGACAAGTATTTGAAAAATTTCAAGGTCTGGATGATTTACAGGCGCGACCGATATTTGCGCGGCGGCGACCACATTCCGTTTCTCGAACGCGGATTTACCGCCGTGCGAATTACCGAAGCCAATGAAGATTACACGCACCAGCACCAAAACGTGCGAACGGAAAACGGAATTTTTTACGGCGACACGCCGGAATTTGTTGATTTTGAATACACGGCAAACGTCGCGCGGGTGAATTTAATCGCTCTGGCAAGTCTCGCGCTCGCGCCCGCCAAACCGAAAAATGTCGGCATCGTGACGGCGCGCCTTACGAACGACACGGAACTAAAATGGGACGCTAACACAGATGCGGATTTAGCAGGTTACGAAATTGTCTGGCGCGAGACGACTTCACCTGTTTGGACAAACTCGCAGTTTGTCGGCAGCGTGACGGATTTTCTGGTCAAGAATAAATCGAAGGATAATTATTTTTTTGGTGTTCACGCGGTCGATAAAGACGGGAACAAAAGTCCGGTCAGTTTTCCGAAGCCGGTCAGATAACAAATTGATTACTGATGCCGTCTATATAAAAAAGGGTTTTGAAACTTTTATTGAAAATACGGCGTTTATATTCTGACGGTGAAAAGTTTTCCCCAAAGCTGATTTTCAGATGTCAACCGAGCCGCCGTCCGGCAAAAAGTTGTCTATGAAGTTATTAAGAATCAGAAATTACAAAAAATTATTTTGCCGCGCCGTTATTCTCCCTTTGCTGCTCGTCACAATTTTTCCCGCGCTTTTAACGGCTCAAACAATCACTTCGCAAGTTAGGGAAAACGATTCGTCGGCGATTTCTTCAGCCGAAAATTCGCCCGATAATCCGGTTGAAGAAGATTTTCGCGTCGAGAAATTTCCGGTCGCGGGCGGTGCGGAAATCGTCACGATTTTCGCCAAAATTCAAAGGCTGGTCGAAGGGAAAAACTTAACGGACGAAGTTCCGCTGGTCAGCGTTTTGCGCGACACGCTCGGCGACGATTCGGCGGAAAACGACCGCCTGCGCCAGGTCTGGATTTTGACTTACACGAAGCCCGATTTTGCACAAAAATTCGCTGCCGCCGTTCCGTTTCTGTATACGCGGACGACAAACAAGGGAAAAATCGGAACTGCGCCGCCGCCCGCCGTCATCGATTTGAATCCGACGGAAAACGCCCTGTGGGATAAAATTTTCTGGCGTGTTTTCAGAAATTTAATTCTCGGCGATTTCGGCACTCCGACGCGGGCTGTGACGCTGCAATACAAAACAAACATCGACAATTATCGGAAATCCGCGATTGCCCGCGCGCTCGCCGTGCTTGCGCTGTATGAAACAATCAAAGGCAAAAAAATCTTGACCGACGCGGAAACAAAAGATATTCAGGCGCGAATGATGTTGTCGGATAAAATGCTCGGTTCACTTGTTCAGAGCGAAAATCTGGAGCGAGTTTATCAAACAAACATCGAAGAAATTCACGATTTACGCGGGCGCAACTGGGAACTGCTGCGCCAGTATTCGGAAGCGCAGGGACTCTATTTTGAGCCGCTCGAAATGCCGGACGGCAGCGCGACGCACGCGCTCGTCTGGACAACCGAATCAGATATAAAAAATAACAAAAACAAAAAATTCGATTCGCGTTTTCTGAATATAAAAAATCCTTGGAACGACGCGCGGCTTTTAGATTGGAATGGTTACGCGGAAACGCGCTGGTTTGACGAAGATAACCGGCAAGTGGCGGAAAACACGCCGAACGCAACGCCGAAAAAGATGATTCCGCTCGCGCTTTACGGGCTTGATTATCCGAAAATTCCGACGCTGCTGATTGATTTCCGCGACCGCGACAATCCGAAAAAACGCGAATTATCGAGGCGCGTGCTGAACGATTTAACGACGAATATTTTGTCGGTTTCGCAGTTTGCCAGCCTGCCTTATTTTGTCGGACGCTATCTTTACGGTTTTGTCACGGGGCGGCGCGGAATAGATTTTAACCAGCCTTCGCGCGTGGGTTCTTATTCGCAGTTAAAACTTTTGCTCGCGCTCGACGAATCGCTCAATCCGCAATTTAGAAATGAACTGGCTGAACGCGCGGAATTTGTTTCGACAAATCCGCTGGAAAATGATTTGAACGTCGAAGCGCGGCTTGCCCGTGAGCAATATGAAAATTTGATTGCCTACGCGGCGCGACCCGACGGGCTGCCGAAGCAAGTTGAAAATGAACGGCGCGAGGAAATGGTGCGGCTCAAACACGGCGCGAAAAAACGGGTTTTTTATAATTTGGGAAATCTGCTCTCGTTCGGGCTTTACACGCACCGCGAAAAGGCTACGCCTGAACTTCGCGCCGCGCTCGACGTTCGCCGCCGTCTCGATTATCACGAAAGATATTTGCGCGAAACGGCGCGTGATTCGGTCAATCCGGCGGTTGACGGCAACCTTGCAGCCATTCAAAATTCGCTCGAATTCATTTCGCAAAACGGCGGCGCGGCAAGCGGAAAAACGGCGGAAGCCGTCGCCAAAATTTTCTCGATAACCGAAGACGAGCAGACACGATTTTTATGTTTGCAGAGTCTCGGCGAAATTAAGAATCAGACGGCGAAAAAGAAACTGCTCGCCATTTATGAAAATCGGGAAATCGACGCGCGCTGGCGAAATCTTTCGGCGGAATATCTGCATCCCGAATTTAAACAGGAGCAGGATAAACCGAATCAAGAGGCAAAAAATACGCTGAAAGGTGAAGCACAGTAAGAAATTTTTTCGGCGCGGCGAACTGCCGGAACGTCACAAATTATTGTTCCAATCAATTCTGTCCGGCATCGGGTTATTATGGATTACAAGTCAAAAAGATTTTTATTTTCCATAAAATTTTTATTTGTTTTCGTCCTCATTTTCGTCTTTCAAGTTACAGCCTTCGCGCAAAATGTAAAGCGTGTAGTGATTATCAAAGTTGACGGGCTGCCGGGTTATTATGTTGACCGATTCGTCAGAGAAAAAGACGCGCAGACGGGCAAAAGCCGCCTGCCGTGGATTGAAGAAGTTTTTTATAAAAACGGAACTCGGCTCGATAATTTTTACGTGCGCGGAATGAGTCTTTCCGCGTCGTCGTGGTCGATGCTCGATACCGGACAGCACCTTCAAATCAAGGGCAATGTCGAATACGACCGCTTTATTTTGTATCCTTACGATTACCTGAATTTTATTCCGTATTACGTCGGATATGGTTTTAAAAAACGGGTCGATATGCCGGGAGTCGAAGTTCTCGACCAGTTAAAAATTCCGCTTTTGTGCGACGCTTTCGATTACCAGAATCGCTACACGAGCCAGCAGCTTTTTCAACGCGGCAATCAATGGGAAGTTTTCGGCAGCGGATTCGTCAAAATGTTTCAAAAGACTCCGCAGGATTTATCCGACGAATGGACGGTCGGTTTTGATTTTTATAATTTAACCATCAGCCAGACCGAACGCGACATCGTCGGCAAACTAATCAAAAATCCCGAAATCAATTACTTCGATTATTACACTCCGCTTTTCGACCACGTTTCGCATTCAAATAACGACACGCAATCGCGTTTCGCGGCACTCAAAGGATTGGACGAAACCATCGGGCGAATCTGGACGGCGATTCAGAAATCTTCGCGGGCTGACGAAACCGCACTTTTTCTCGTTTCCGACCATGGTTTTACGTCCGACGAGAAAATTTACAGTCAGGGATTTAATATCGTCAAACTGCTGGCGAGCGCGGCGGGCGGCGGGCATCACGTCATTACAAAACGGCGGCTGATGCTGGATTATTCCATCAAAGGCGTTAATCCGTTTGTGCCGCTTATCACGACTACCTCGAATGATTCTTATTATTTGAAAGGTCAAAGCACGGATTATCCAACCGCGCTGGTCGATTTCGACGGCAACGAGCGTTCGTCGCTGCATTTGCGCGACGACGATTTCAACGTTTTGCAGATTCTGCTTCAGCAGTTAAAGAGTAAAAAACTTTCGTCTTCTGTGCGCCAGGCGGCGATTAAAACTTTCTTCGAGATTGTTAATCGCCGACGCGCGGGTTGGGAACAGGAAATTGCCGAATTGAACGAGGAACTCGGCGCGCTGCATCGCCAAACCGAATCGCGGCAGGAAATTATTAAAGCGCAACCGAAAAAATTTACGCCCGAAGAAACCGCGCAGGGTTTGGACAAAGAGGCTTTGAGAAATTCGACTCTCGCCGGCATCGACGCGCAGCAGGAAACCTCTTATCGTGAATATATCCGCGCTCTATCGAATCTGCTTTCGCTAAAGCCGGAAACGTTTGACGCGGGAAAAATCAAAATCGAAGGCTGCATCGCCAAAGGCGCGATGGGCGACCAGAATTCCGTCTATCAATTGCAGAATTACGTCGCCGGATTATCCGCCGAAGGATTAACGGCGAGTGCCGACGACCGCATTGATTTTGAAAAAAGTTTTAAACGAATAAATTATTTCGACTTTATCGAAAACCAAAAAGTTATTAACAACGTGCAGCCCGCCGTTGGCAATCAGCCGATAGATTTTATCGCTAAACGGATTCCGTTTGATTCAATTTCAAAGGATTTATCGGCGCAGCTAAAGCCGGACGAAGACCCGATTTGGCTTTACGGCGGAACTGACAAACAAGCCTTGATTTTGACGCGCGAAGATAGTTCGGAAAATCAGAGTTTCAGATATTTGCCGATTGCCGATTTGCGGCAATCGGCGGATGGAAAAATTTCGTTCGAGACGAAGAATTGGGATGCGGGTTTTCCGTTAAAAATTTTTGAAGACGAAAATTTAAATGTGCCTGATGCCGATAAATCAGCGTGGCTTAACGATTGGCATACCGAAATCGAGTGGTTTAACGCGACTCATAAAACGCTGTATTCAAACGCGATTATCGGTTTGAACGAACAGCTTGATTCGCACCCTCTGACCGGACACGAAAACGAGGCGAAGGATTTATCGATTGATGAAAAATTGATTCGGCGTTTCCGCCTGCGTCAACGCCGTTTGACCGAAGCCGATATGCTTATTCTGGCAAACAGGTATTGGAATTTCGACGCGCGCGGATTTAATTCCGGCGGCAATCACGGCTCTTTTTTTCGCGCTTCGACAAACTCGACCTTGATGGCGGCGGGCGGTTTAAAGACTGGAATTCCGCGCGGTCTGACGGTCGAAACGCCGTATGACGGTTTGAGTTTTGTGCCGACGGTTTTCGCGTTGATGGGCGAAGCGGATGAGAACGGCGAGCCGGATTCCGCGCTGTATGAGCGTGGTTTCAGAAAGTTTCCGGGCAGAATTATCAAAGAGATGATTCATTTCCCGCGCGGCAAAATAATAAATTGACCGATGCGAATTCTTATCGCTGTGTTGAGCGGATTTTGTATTCTTTCATCGCAGGTTTGAAAGCCAATGAGATGCCTGCTGCTGTTCATAGCTGTATAAATCAGGATTTGATTGAGCCAAATTTAATGTTTGTTCAAATTCCCGACGCGCTTCGTCGCTTTCGCCAGCCGCAGCCAAAGCGTTTCCCATATACAAATGCGTTCGCGGGTCGTCCGGCGCAAGTTCAATAGCTTTGCGACCGTCTGCGATTGCTTCATCAAATCGTTTAAAAAGAATATACCGCCTGCCTCGCCCGCTCTAGTTGAGCCCGTACACCAACTTCCCCCACCACCGCTCCTC